>CAZRCR010000265.1:0-4257 GCA_964598615.1 uncultured Anaerolinea sp. | reverse complement strand
CGCGCAGGGTGATCTCGCCGGTCATGCCCACATCTTTGTACACCTCGCGCCCGGTCAGGGCGGAGACGAGCGCCGTGGCCAGAGTGATGCCTGCGGACGGTCCGTCCTTGGGGATGGCGCCCTCCGGCAGGTGGACGTGGATGTCCATGCGCTCGAAGACTTCCCATTCGATGCCGAGCAGGTCGGCGCGCGATTTGACGTAGGTCAACGCGGCCTGGCCGGATTCCTGCATGATGTCGCCGATCTGTCCGGTCATCTGCAGGTTGCCTTTGCCGTCGAGCACGGCCACTTCCACGGGCATGATCTCGCCGCCGTTCTCTGTCCAGGCCAGGCTGGTGACCACGCCCACTTCATCCTGACGCTCGGCCTCGGTCTGGAAGAACTGCTGCGGACCGAGGAACTTTTCCACCAGTTCCGGCGTGACGGATGTCGGGAAGCGTTTCTCTTCCGCTTTCAGGCGCGCCACCTTGCGGCAGACGCGTCCGATCTCGCGCTCCAGGTTGCGCACGCCCGCTTCGTAGGTGTATTCGCGGATCAGGCGTTGGAGCGATTCGGGGGTAAAGGTCAGGCCGATGGTCTCGATGCCGCTCTCTTCCAACTGGCGCGGGATGAGATAACGCTCGGCAATGGCCAGTTTTTCCTCCTCGATGTAGCCGGGGAACTCGATTACCTCCAGCCGGTCGAGCAGGGCGGGTGGAATGGTCATCAGGGTGTTGGCGGTGGTGATGAACATGACCTTCGACAGGTCGAAGTCCAGTTCGAGGTAGTGGTCGCTGAAGGCGTGGTTCTGCTCGGGGTCGAGCACTTCGAGCAGCGCTGAGGACGGGTCGCCGCGGAAGTCCTGTCCGAGCTTGTCGATCTCGTCGAGCATGAAGAGCGGGTTCGAGGTCCCGGCCCGTTTCATGGTCTGGATGATGCGACCGGGCAGCGCGCCGATATACGTCCGCCGGTGGCCGCGGATCTCGGCCTCGTCCCGTACGCCGCCGAGCGAGACGCGCACGAACGTGCGTCCCAGCGATTCGGCGATGGACTTACCCAGCGAGGTCTTGCCGGTTCCGGGCGGGCCGACGAAGCACAGGATCGGCTGACGCTCCTTCTTCGGCTTGAGGGAACGGACGGCGATGTATTCGAGAATGCGGTCTTTGGCTTTCTTCAAGCCGTAGTGGTCGCGGTCGAGCACTTTGGCGGCGTGTTTCACGTCCAGGTTGTCTTCGGTGGCTGCCTGCCAGGGCAGTTCGAGGATCCAGTCGATGTAAGTGCGGATGATGCCCACTTCGGGGGCCATGAAGGGCATCTGGTTCAGGCGTTCGAGTTCCTTCATGGCGGCTTCACGCACGGGGTCCGGCAGGGCCGCTTTTTCGATGCGCGTTTTCAGGTCGTTGTAGTCGCGCGTCATCACGTCGCCTTCGCCGAGTTCGTTCTGGATGGCCTTCATCTGCTCCCGCAGGTAGAACTCGCGCTGGCTCTTGTCCACCTCGTCCTGCACCTTGTTGTGGATCTCGTCTTCCAGTTCGAGCACATCCAGTTCCTGTGCCAGCAGTTTGTTGATGCGCTGCAAGCGCTGGATGGGGTCTTTCATCAGGAGCAGTTGCTGGCGCTCGGTCAGGTTGAGCGAGACGGCGGTGGCGATCATGTCGGCCAGCCAGCCCGGCTCGGAGATGTTCATGGCGAAGAGATGGGCTTCCTCGGGGATGGCGCGGTCGAGCTGCACGCAGCGGTCGAACAGGTCGAGGGCGTTACGCATGAGTGCCTGGGTGGTCTTATCGGCGGCAGTGGGTTCTTCGATGACCTTCACCTTGACCTTGAGCACGGGCGTCAGGCGGGTGAACTCCACCACTTCCACGCGGCGGCGTCCCTGCACGAGGGCCGAGGACGAACCGTCTGGCATGGAGAGCAGACGGCCCACTGCCAGTTCCACGCCGATGGGCAGGAAATCTTCCGCCCCGGGGGTTTCCAGTTCCGGGTCGCGCTGGGTCAGGCCGATGACAGTGTGGTTGCGCTCGTGGGCTTCCTGGATGGCCAGCATGGAGTTCTCGCGCGCCAGGAAGATGGGTGTGACCATGTGCGGGAAGATGACAATGTCGCGCAGGGGCAGCACGAGGGCTTCGATGCAGCCGTCGTCATCCACGGGGGCGTTGGGCACGCGATAGAGTTCATCGGTGCGCTGGGTGAGCGCCATGTTGAAGTTTTCGTCGTCTTGGAAAGACCAGTCGTTTTGAGTCATTCTTTCTCCGTAGGGGGCGACCTGCGTGTCGCCCCGCGCGTTCTGTGTTGTCACCCGGGCGGACACACAGGTCCGCCCTTACATTTTCTCCCACGCCGTCTTGACCTCGGCAGTGACGAACATGCTGCCCGCCGATAAAATGATTTCTCCACCGCTTTGGGCCAGTTCCAGCGCCCGGGCCAGGGCCAACTCCACGGGGGCAGCCGCCTCGGCGCGGACCCCCAGCCGGGCCGCCGTTTCGACGATCTTTTCCGGCTCCGTGGCGCGTGGGTGGACGGCTTTGGTGGCCAGCACGAGGCTTGTCCGTCCCTTGAGCGCGGCGAGCATGGAGTCCATGTCCTTGTCTTCTGACGAGCCGAAGATCAGGATCACCGGCTTGCCGGGGAAGTATTCCTCCAGGGTCTGGTCGAGCTTCTCGAACGAGTCCAGGTTGTGGGCCGAGTCGAAGATGACGGGCGGTTCCTGCCGGGCAAGCTCGAACCGGGCAGGCCATTTTACCTGAGAAAACCCTTTTTGGATGGATTCCTCTGAAATTGGGATGCCGCTGGCTTTCAAAGCCAGGTAGGCAGTGGCGGCATTGGTCACCTGATGCGACCCCAGCAGCGGGATATGCAGTTCCAATTCCCGTCTCGAGCGGGTGGCCGGGTTGGTTGCGAACACTTTAAAAACCTGTCCGGTCAGGGAACCGCTGATGCGTTCAAAGTTCAGGTCGCGGCCGATCAGCCCCAGCGGAGCGTTCTTTTCGGCGGCTACTCGTTCCAATACGGCAAGCGCCTCCGGTTTCTGCGGCGAAGAGATGACCGGTACGCCCGGTTTGATGATGCCGGCTTTTTCCCCGGCGATGAGCGTCAGGGTGTTGCCGAGCACAGCCATGTGGTCGTAGGACAGCGACGTGATGACCGAGACGCGCGGCGTGACCACGTTGGTGGCGTCCAACCGTCCGCCGAGACCGACCTCTATGACGGCTGCGTCCGCGCCCTGCTGGGCGAAGTAAAGAAAAGCAATGGCCGTCGTAATTTCAAACGTTGTCAGTTTGGGGATAGCCTCGACATGCGGTTTGACCTTTTCCACCAATTGGACCAGTTTGATGTGCGAGACCGGCTGGCCGTCGATCTGGATGCGTTCGCAATAATCCTGCAAATGCGGCGAGGTGTAGAGACCGGTCTTATACCCGGCGGCGGTCAACGCCGATGCCATCAGCGCGGACGTGGAGCCCTTGCCCTTCGTCCCGGCCACGTGCAGGATGGGGTATTTCTGCTCGGGGTTGCCGAGGCGCGTCATCAGGTCACGCATACGGTCGAGGTTGAAATCGGCCTTGGCGAGTTCGGAAGATTTTTTCAGGCTATAATCGACGAAGGAATACAGGTAATCGAGAGCCTGGTTGTAAGCAAGTTCAGTGTCCATAGGTTAAGTCATTGTAAATCGTAATGCGTAATTCGTAAATCAGGATTCGTGAGATGATCGGCATCTTAACCTTATACCTGAAAATCCCCGCCTGCACCTCGCTCAAAGAAAAGCGCGGACGGCTCAAGCCGCTGATGGCGCGCCTGCACCGCGAGTTCAACGTCTCTGCGGCAGAGATGGACTTGCACGATAAGTGGACCGAAGCGGTCATCGCCTGCGCCATGCTCGGCAACGATGCCGCCTATTTGCAGTCTGCGCTGGAGACCGTTCGCCAGTGGGTCGAGTCCCACTGGACGGACGGGGATGTGCTGGATACGAAGATCGAGATCTTGTAGGGACAACCCTTGTGGGCGCCCTGGCTCTGGGCAGGGACGAGCCCTGCTCCTACGGAGGAATGTATGGACTTAAATCTCAAAGACAAACGTGCCCTCGTCACCGGCGCATCGCGCGGACTGGGTTACGCCACCGCCCTGGCCCTGGCCAAAGAAGGCTGCCGCGTGGTGGTCAACAGCCGGGATGCCGGGAAGATCAACGCCGCGGTGCAGAAGATTGCCGGGGAGACCGGCGTGCAGGCGGTTGGGGTCGCGGGGGATGTGGGTGACCCACAGGTACCGGAGCGCATCGTCAGC
>CAZRCR010000264.1:0-4288 GCA_964598615.1 uncultured Anaerolinea sp. | reverse complement strand
GCTGCGGGCGCAGGTCGCCTTCCTCGGGGTTCATCGTGCCGACCAGGATGAAGCGGGCGGGGTGGGTGAAGGAGATGCCTTCGCGTTCAACGATGTTCATGCCCATGGCGGCGGAGTCGAGCAGCACGTCCACCACATGATCATCGAGCAGATTCACCTCGTCGATGTAGAGCAGACCGCGGTTGGCGGCAGCCAGCACACCCGGTTCGAAGTGGCGCTCACCCTTCTGGATGGCTTGTTCGATGTCGAGCGTGCCGACCACACGGTCCTCGGTGGCCGAGACGGGCAGGTTGACGAAGGGGATCGGTTTCTCTTCCACCGGGAGCGGTTCGCCGGAGGCGGCTTTTTCGCGACACTCGGTGCACCACGAGGTAGGCTGGTCCGGGTCACAGCCGAAGCGGCAACCGCGTACAGTGCGGACCTTGGGCAGGAGTGCGGCCAGGGCGCGCGCTGCCGTTGATTTGGCAGTACCGCGCTCGCCGCGGATGAGTACGCCGCCGATGCGGGGATCAACGGCATTCAGGATGAGCGCACGTCGCATGCGCTCTTGTCCGACGATGGCAGTGAATGGATAGATCGTAGGCATGTATTTCTCCGGACGGTGATTATAACGCGGGTTGGGGAAAGTTGCTCATTTTCTGCGCACTCTCTGTGTCGGGGCGAAAAACTTTGCGCTATAATCTCTGCAAATCCAATCAAGAGGTGCTTTTATGCCAGAACCAACCCCCGGCCTTTTTGCCGAACTCACTCACACCGTCACGAACGACGACACTGCATCGAAATGGGGCAGTGGACTGGTGCCGGTCTTTTCGACTCCCGCTCTTGTAGGGCTGATGGAATCGGCTGCTGTGAAAGCGTTGGAAGGGAATCTACGGCCCGGCCAGACCACCGTAGGCGGTCATATTGACGTGCGCCACCTGGCGGCCACGCCGGTCGGCATGAAGGTCCGCGCCCGGGCGGAGTTAATCGCTGTGGAGGGCCGCAAACTCGTTTTCAAGATCCAGGCCTGGGACGAGGTGGAATTGATCGGCGAAGCGGACCACGATCGCTTTTTGATCGACGAAGACAGGTTCGTAGCAAAAGTCGAAGGAAAAAGCAAAAAAGCTTAATCCAGTCGGCTAACTTATCAAGAGGATTTGGTTAAAAATGACAAACAATGTTTCTATCCCGATTGGGGGGAAATCGTCCAAGAAATGGGTCGTGATTGCGGTTACCGTAGTTGCAGCCCTGCTATTGCTCTGTTGCATTATTTTGGTCATCGTCTTGGTAGTTCTTGGTTTTAGAGGAATTGGCCCAGTTGCTGCCCTGGCTCCAGACGAAGGCACTCCTTTGCCAGTGACAACGCGCGTGGTGGGTTCTTCGGATAACCCGGTTATGACTTCTACCCCGGCGTTCACGCCGACCGTAACTCCCACCCCGACCTTGGGTGTCGGCTCTACATCGACACGCCAGTTGGATCATATGACTATGATCTATGTGCCGGAGACCGAGTTTACCATGGGGAGTGACGATGGCTTCGAGAATGAGAAGCCGGCGCACCAGGTAGCCCTTGATGATTATTAGATCGACCAGACTGAAGTCACCAATGCCATGTTCCAGCAGTTCGTGGATTCTACTGGCTATGAGACCGACGCAGAAAAGATCGGGCAGAGTTTGGTCTATCAGGCAGGGGATTATACGGCCTCTGCCGATAAGTGGCAAATGACTGGCGGGGCAGACTGGCTCCATCCGCACGGGTCATCCACAACCATTGATGGTTTGGAAGATCACCCGGTTGTACAGGTCAGTTGGAATGATGCGGTTGCATATTGTGAATGGGCGGGTGGGCGTCTTCCCACCGAAGCGGAATGGGAACTGGCAGCACGTGGCACGGATGAACGGATGTATCCCTGGGGTAATAGTTATCCAAGTGGTACCCTGTTGAATTTCGGTGATCTTAATCTGGATGCCATCTGGTCTGATAAAAGTATCGATGATGGTTACAAATTCACTGCTCCGGTGGGGAATTACCCGGCAGGTGCAAGCCCGTTTGGTGCATTGGATATGGCAGGGAATATAGCTGAATGGGTGCAGGATGTATATGGGTATGATTATTATGCCAACTCCCCGTACAGCAATCCGACGGGCCCGGCTTCGGGAGGCTTGCATGTTCTGCGTGGCGGACAATGGTCCTACACGGCGGATGGAGTGCGGACAACCGCTCGTATTTCGGCTGTCTCGACCTATTCGATCGATTATTCTGGTTTCCGCTGTGTGTATACGCCGTAGAATGGCTGATGGATGGATTTAAAAGTGCCGCACAATTGTGCGGCACTTTTTTGTCGTTGTATGGCGGCTATTTGTTCGTGTTGATCTTGAGCAGGGCATACAGCGGGCAGAAGCCGACGATGCCGGTCAGCACCAGGATTGCGCCGACGATATAGGCCGCCCATACCAGCCAGCCGCCCACCACACCGAACAGGCCCAGGGCGATGAGGATGATGCCGACGACGACGCGGATGATGCGGTCGAGTTTACTTTCGTTGATTTTCATGGGATATACTCCTTTATTTTCGAGAGGAATGGATGTAGCAAATCTAACAATTTAGATACAGTTGGGCGCCAAAAGTTGCATGGCAGGGAATCAAAACAGGGATGGCGTTTCGCCATCCCTGTTGACTTGGGGAATCGTGCCTAGTGCAGGTTGAGCACCACCGAGCCACGCGTCAGGAGCGAACCGTCGGCTGGGCTAAGCTCATCGAACTGGATAACGATCAGTCCGCTGATGCCCGCCGCACTCAAGTTGAACTCTCTTGAGAAAGTGCCCGGCGTACCTGCTCCTGCCGATGTGACCGTCAGCGAGGATGTGTTGACCACGGTCCCGTCCAGTAGGTAAATGGTGTATTTGAGCGTGTTCTCGAACGGGGAAATGAGCACATTGCCGTTGACCGTGAACGGGTTGGTAACGCTGCCCCACTGCGCAGGCGAGGTGATGTTGATGGCGCGTTCCGTACCGGATGCGCCCGAAGTGATGCGCATCAGCCAGAGGTTGTTGCCCAGCAGCCAGAAGGACTGGATCTGTGGCTGGGAAGGGCAGCATAGCGGGTCATCAGGGCCGTGCACCGCCATGTTCAGATGAATGACGCCCGAGGAAATGTCCGCACTGTTAACCAGTACCCGGTCACCGAGCGGTATTTCACTGACCTGGTGCGGCGCGCCGCCCTGGTTGAGAACAGCGATCACTGACACGAATTGCCCTGTCCCGCCGCCGTTTTCCACCAACAACGCAGCCGCATCGAAATTGCCGTCTCCGTTCAGGTCGCCAAAGGCGTAGACGTTCAGCAGGGTGACGGTATATACGCTTGCTCCAGTACCTTCGGAATAGGTCCCGTTCGTCAATGTCACAGTCCGTCCATAGACAGGAGCGTAATAGGTGGCATTGCGTAGCATCTCGAAGGTCAGGCCGCCTGGCACCGGGGTCATGACGGGCGGTTCGGGGGATGCGGTCACGGTGGGCGTGTCGGTGATGGCGGGCGGCATGGGCGTGTCGGTGACCGTCAGCGGGGCCGCAGTGGGGGTGCTGGATGGCAGGTTGCAGGCCACAACAGCCAGGATAAGCACGAGCAGGGGAGCAAAGAGTTTTCTGGTCATGGAATGAGTCCGCCTATGGATTAAGCTGGGTCCAGGTGACGCCGCCGTCAATGGTATGGAACAGGCGCGAGACGCCGGTATCATCCTGGGCGCTCAAGGCCCAGCCGGTATACGCGTCCACAAAGTCGATGCGGGAGAGCGATTCATACAGGTTGAGCGTGGCGCCCATCCCACCCCAGTTCTGTGCGCCATTGGTGGTGAAGTACATGGTTGTGCCGCCATCCCAGGAATATCCGGTCAGGGCATCGGAGAAGGAGTACCGCCCGGGAAAGATGACCTGGTCGGCGTTGGTCGGGTCACAGGTCCAGGTGGCGCCGCCATCGTGGGTGACGAAGAAGACCTGTTCGATATTGCCGCCGGGGAAATAGATGATGACCGGGAGGAACCCATCCTGTCCAAAAAAGAACGGAGCCTGCGGCATGTACTGGTTGAGTTCGTACCCGGCTGGCAGGGAGAGCGCCTGCATGGCCCAACTCGTGCCGCCGTCGTGGGTGGCGTAGAGATAGATCTCGCCGTCCACCGGGCGCGTGCCGGTGATGAAGCCATTGCTGGCGTCCACGAAGGTCATGCCGTTCTTGATTCCGCTCAAAGGCAGGCTATCGGATGAGCCAGGCTGGTTGGGGTCGTTGACAAAAACCTGGGTCCAGGTAACACCGCC
>CAZRCR010000263.1:0-4288 GCA_964598615.1 uncultured Anaerolinea sp. | reverse complement strand
AGAGAATTCCAGCGCGGCGGGGACATGCGACTGGCTGCCGCTAACGATGATTGCCCCGGCATCCGCCATTTCGCGGAAATCGGTTACTTCGTAATCGGTGGGATAAGGCTGGTAATACTCGTTGTACTGGAAAGTCATGATCGGCAGATACCCGTCGGCGCGCAGTTGAGTGATCGCGGCGGTCAATGCCGCAGAATCGCACGGCGTGGACCCCGGGCTGGTGTCGGTAGCCCAGTCGCTGGGCGGCCCGGCATAATTACATCCCAGGAAAGCCAACTTGTTGCCATTATGGGTTATGAAAGCGGTTTCGAGCGAATCTTCCAGGTTACGCCCGCCGCCGAAATAAGGCCAGTTGCGCTGGTCATACATGTCGAGTGTAAGCAGGGCTGCTTCTGACCCGTAATCCATCAGATGATTACCGGTCAACTCCACCACATCGGTCCCAACATCTTCCAGCAGGGCAACATAGGAAATATCACTGCAAAAACGCAGGCTGTTGGTCCAGGGATCGGGGGGGGGACAATCCGCATAGAACGGGATCTCATTGCTGATGTGGGTCACATCAGCGGCAGTGAGCACACTCCGCACTTCCTCGCCAGGATAGAGCACCCCGTTGGCTTCCATCTTATCCGCTGTGCCACGCACCAGGGCGGTCACGCCGGTCATCGCCAGCACGGTCAACCTGGTTGGATCCCGGTTGGTGGCCGGGAAGGGAAACGCCGCCGGCTGCAGGCCGAAACTGACTTTGAGCGGATAAGCCGTCAAATCGAAATCGTTGTGCAGAGGCGAACGGCCATCCACGCTGAGGACTTTCCAGTGCGGCTCGATTCGCTCGAACGGGATGAGCGCCCAGCCGGGACGCGCCGCCCAAACGATATCGTACAGGGAATTGCCGTCCGCCACGCGCACGGACCCGGAGCCGGGCGCGCCCCAAAGGGCGGTGAACGCAGCCAGAGTGGACTCGTCCATCCACAGGGGCTGCCCGGCAAACGGTCCCACCGCCACCCCGCCCCAGGCCGCCAGAAGATCGGCAGAAGTGACATCGTCCGTCAGGGTCGGGAATGGTGCCACCAGGGCGTACACCCATATCGCCTGGGCCGCAGCCTGCGGGTCGATGGACAGACGCACATTGGCTGTTGTCGGGTCACTGGTCTGGGCATAGTTTGTCAGGGCGGCAAACTGGCGCAGGTATTCCGGCACAGTCGCGTCAATCCATAACACCGGAATGAACGGCGTGGGGCTGGGCTGGTCGGGAGCCAGGGTTTCGGTGGGAGTCAGGGTGGGCGTGGGAGAAACATACCCAACCGGCAGGAAAGGCGTGTCGGTGGCCGTGCCAGAGATGGATGTATCCGGCAGAACAGGTGTGGGATCAGTTCCCATAAATGCCGGGACACAGGAAGCCAGGAGGAGCACCAGAAGCGCAGAGCAGCAAAGGGTTCGGACGGGTTTCATGTTGGCTTTTAAGTGGTAGTGACGACCTGCGTCGTCACTACATTCGAATTATTTTTCTTCTTCGGGGAGGTTTCGTACCACTTCATCCATCGATACGCCCTCCTTACGCATACCAGGAGCGGGCGTGCCGCAATAAGGGCAGATATTCCAGGGTAGTTCCATCAGCCGCCCGCAGGCATGACAGGGCTTGCGTAGTTTCGTCTGGCAGGAGGGGCACACCACCCAGTCTTCCCGCACATGGCGTTCACATCCGGGGCAAACGGATTGGTCTTCGATGGCCTGCAGGAGAGCTTCCTCTTCAAGCGTTTGCTGGTATTCCTCTTCAATGGTGCGCGCCGGGCGCAGGATGAGATAAACGAGCAAACCGGGCAGGTTGAGCAGTGCCACCAGCATGGCTGCCAGAATGTGCACCAGCCGGTCACGATGACGGGCGCGGATGTCGCGGTAGGTCCAGACCACCAGCGCCACCCACAGGGCCACGAGAAAAGCCCCGGCAAAACTGGTAAGAATAAGCGTGAAACCGCTCAAGAAGGTGGGATCGAAGGTCATGAGGAATGCTCCTTGCTGCTTGAAATGCGGACCTGCTCCTTCCGTTACTGTCCCAGCCGGAAGGATTCAATGGCCTGCCAGCCGTTCTCGAGGCCGGAAAGTGCAGGAGAAGTCAGGGTAAAACCGGTATAGCGGAAAAGCGGCACGATCAACTCGGCCTGCGAGAAAAGTAACAGGGCAGTTTGGCGGCTGGTGGTGTACTCCGCCGTTCCCGGCAGGGAAGCTCGCACCTGTACACAAGCCGCATCGAACAGAACATTGGAATAACCGCCCAGGTTGGTTCCGCTCCAGCCATTGGCTTCGCCGGAGATCTGTTCAGTAACCGCCATATCGCACAACGCTTCCACATCCATGGGAGCGGAGAGCAGGGCAAGGTCAAAGTGGCGGCCCGAAAGCAAGGCATCGGCATTCTGCGCCAGCAGGTCGCGCGCCGGGGCGGTCTGCACATTGACGTTGATCCCGCACGCATGCAACTGGCTGGCGATCAGGTCGGCCAGGGCCGCGCGGAAGGTATCTTCGGGAGCGACCAGTTGTAGTTCGAGGGGCTGACCGTCGGTGTAGCCAGACACGCCGTGGGCTTCGCGGATGCCATCGCCATCCTCGTCGCGCCAGCCGGAGGCATCCAGCAGCGCTGCGCCCACTTCCACGTTGTACTGTGGGGTCTGGAGCGACGAACCCTCCATCAGGGGATGGTCGGCCGGCAGCACGAATTCGAGCGGGGCGGTCAATCCGCCATACACCAGACCGGCCAAGGCTGTGCGGTCAAGGCACAGATCGACCGCCTGACGCATATTCTGGGTGGCGAAATGGGTCGGGAGTGTGGCGTCAACGGGAGACACGTTGAAGAGCAGGTATTCGAACGTATCGCCGCCGACCGTGACCGGGTCCGCAAAAGCCTGGCCGATCCCATCCGAAACCAGGTGCACCATCGTCTCGGTCGGCGTCCCCGGCACGGCATCGGGAAGGAGAATGTCGCATTCGTTCTCATCCAGGGCAGCCAGGTTGCGGTCAGTTTCCGCACCCACAAAACGGACGGTGATCAGGGGGATATAGGGCAGGCCGTCGTAACGGCGGTAGAAGTTCGGATTCGGCTCCAGGGTCAACTGTTCGCCGGGAGTCCAACTCGTGACGGTGTACGCACCCCAGCCCAACGGCGAGTAGAGCACCTCATTGGCCTCCAGGACCTGGGAAACGGTATACATCGAAAGCTGGTGTTCGGGAAAAGGCTGGAAGAAGTTCAACTGGTAGTTCGGGTCGAGGAAACCGGGACGGCCGACCCACTCGGTGGTAAGTTCATCCACCGCAGTATAGGCTTCCGTCAAACTGACACTCTGGGCGCTGCCGGAGACCAGCCCGTTGTTGCCGTACAGAATATCGGGACTGATCGCCAACCCGTAGCCAAAGACGGAGTCCCAGGCCGTGACCGGTGCGCCATCCGTCCACTGTACGCCCGACCGCATCTGGAACGTGACCCGCATCCGGTCCATCTGGAAATCGCCGCCCTCGTATGGCACGGCACAGGCCGAGGAGGTGCATCCCGCCGGGCGGACGGTCACGCCCGGGGCAAGTACCACCAGCACGCCGGTATCGTCCAGCACCAGATCGCCTTCCTGCACATCGACCGGCTCGATGACAGCATCGCCGTCGGCCAGGGATGGTAATTTGACGAGAATGACTGGCTGGTAGGTATAGTTATCAACGTCGATCGGGCCATCGTAGAGGGCCGCAAAAATGACCTTTTTAACGGGCGTCAGGTCGTTGTATAAGAACAGGTCGGAAGGTTCACTGCCCGAGCAGATCTTCAGGTTCGACGGGGCAGTGGTGGGCGTGGCTTGCAGGTCCAGTGTGGGGGTGGCCAACACTTCCGGCGTTTCGGTTGCAGCCGGCACCGGGACGAAAATACCGTTACAGGAGGCCAGGAAAACAATTAGGAGGACGAGGGGGGACAAGCGGCGCAAATTCATGCGGGACTCCTTCCAAAATGATTATACCCTCCAACGCGACGCCACAGCGGTCCAGTCGCGCCTAAAAAAATACCCGGCGTTTGTGAACGCCGGGCCGAATTGCCGGATGATCCTGTTAACTACCGGTATCTTCATCCTTGGCAGCATAGCCAGGGCCGGACTTGAAGAATGCTTCGTTCACCGGAATATCGACGCTCAAATCGACCACGTCCCCGGCGGTCAACTGCCTGACGGTATCAAGCGTCACCAGTTTGCCGTGATGGTTGGTCCCCTCGTAATGGCCGGTAAGACCGACCCGGTTGATGAATTCACCGCCCTTGGCG
>CAZRCR010000262.1:0-4289 GCA_964598615.1 uncultured Anaerolinea sp. | reverse complement strand
ACGACAGATTTTTAATGGTCGAAAATACTACTGGCCTACAACCTTGAAAAACAGGGTTATGACGTGGTGGCCGTGGGCGATGGACTGCTCGCCGTCGAGTCCGCCCGGGCGCGGACCCCGGACCTGATCGTGCTCGACCTCATGCTCCCCGGCCTGGACGGGTTCGAGGTCTGTAAGACCCTGCGCAGGGAGATGACCGTCCCCATTCTCATGCTGACAGCCCGCGACGACGAGATCGACCGCGTGGTGGGTCTCGAGGTGGGCGCGGATGATTACCTGACCAAGCCCTTCTCCATGCGCGAACTGCTCGCCCGCGTGAAAGCCCAATTGCGCCGCACCCAGGTCATCCGTGAGGAGTTGGAAAAGCTCAAAGCTGCCGAGCCTGCATCCCACCAGGAAGCCCTGACCTTCGGCAACCTGACCATCAACCTGACCCGCCGTGAGGTGACCCTGAACGGAGAAGTGCTCCCGCTTAAACCGCAGGAATACGATCTGCTGCTCTTTTTTGCCGAACACAAGGGACAAATGCTCAGCCGCGAACACATCCTGGAACGCGTCTGGGGCTGGGATTTCATCGGAGACAGTCGAACCGTTGACGTGCACGTCCGCTGGCTGCGGCAGAAGATCGAGCCAGATGCCGCCAACCCGCAGCGCATCGTCACCGTGCGCGGCGGTGGGTACCGCTTCGAAGGCTGACCGGAGAGAAATAGACACGCTTTGAGAGTCCGGGCAGGATATAAATTCCTGGCTGGCCGAAACCATACTCCCTGCCAGCCGAAAGTGTGCTCCCATGAACATCATCCGTAAACTCGAAAAAATCATCCTGGCTGTGATCCTGGGATTGATTGCTCCCATCCTGGGGCTGATGGCTTTCTGGTTTGGAGCAGTCCCGTTCCTGCCGGAAAAGACGGTGATCCTCTTTGCACTGGCAGGCCTGGTGCTCGGTATTCTGTTCGACGCTTTCTTCTTGAAACGCGCCGTCCGCGCTGCTTACCGGATCGACGTCAAACTCTGGATGGCAATCCACCTCTTCTACACCGTGGGCGTCTTTGGGATGTTCATGGGCGTGCCGGTCGTCAATGCTTTCCTCGGCATCCCGGCCGGGTTTGTCATCGGCGGAAAACTGGCTGCAGAGAACGCGGACGAGTTCCGGGTCCGCGCCGCCGCCCGGCGCACGGCCTGGTTCACCACCGGCGTGCTGTTCCTCATCTGCTTCTCATCCGCCACCCTGGCCCTGCTCGACCCGACCACTGCCGCCAACCTGGAAGGCATGTTGCGCCTCGGCTTCGAGGTTACACAGGGCATGATCGTTGCCCTAATCCTGGTGGTGGGCGCGGCACTGCTGGTTTTCAACTGGGTCGTGACCGCCCTGACCGTCCGCTTCTCACACACCTTTTTACTGCGCAAATGACCTGGCCCCTGCTCGCCCTGTCCATCCTTCTTGCCGCGGCGCTGACCTGGCTGACGGTCCGGCACCTGTCCCTGCGCCGCCGGATGGACAGCTACACCCGCCTCCTGCGCCGTGCCGCTGATGACGAGATCTCCCTGACCGATCTGCCAGAAGATGAAGCCGGATTCGAAGACCTGTCGAACGCGGTCAAGACCCTGGCGCTCACGCAGCAGGTACGGACCTCGAGCCTGGACGCCGAACGAGCGAAGCTGGCCGCTGTCCTCGACCGGATGACAGACGGCGTGCTGATGGCCGATGAAAACGGGCGCATCCAGTTCGCCAACCCGGCGGCCGAGCGGCTTTTCGAAGTGGATTACGCCCCCGGCCGCAGTGTGGCCGAAGTGCTGCGCCAGTACCAGTTGGTGGAAGCCTGGAAACGCAGCCGTACAACCGGCCAGCCGCAGGAGGAGTCAATTGAACTCCCGGCGCGGCGGCAGTTCATCCAGCTCGTCATCCTGCCCGACCCGCAGACCGGCGGCACGCTCCTGCTGGTGCAAGACCTGACGCGGGTGCGGCGGCTGGAAACCGTACGCCGCGACTTCGTCTCGAATGTTTCCCACGAACTGCGCACCCCGCTGGCCTCGCTCAAAGCCCTGACCGAGACCCTGCGCGACGGTGCGCTCGAAGACCCGAAAGCTGCCACCCGTTTCCTGGGCCGCATCGAGACCGAAGTGGACGCCCTGACCCAGATGGCGACCGAACTGCTCGACCTTTCCCGTATCGAGTCGGGCCAGGTGACGCTCGAACTGGCCCCGGTGGACCCGCTCCGGCTGCTGCACTCCGCCGCGGATCGGATGCGCGCCCAGGCCGAACGCGCCGGGCTAACGCTCACCGTTCTCGAAACCGCGGCCATTCCAAAGGTCCGGGCGGACGCGGGACGGCTGGAACAGGTGCTGGTGAATCTCATCCATAACGCGGTCAAGTTCACGAAACCGGGCGGGGCGGTGACGCTGTCCGCAGAACCGGATGGCGAGTTCGTCCGTTTCTTGGTCCGCGACACTGGTGCGGGCATCCCCGAGGATGAATTGGAGCGTGTTTTCGAACGGTTCTATAAAGCCGACCGGGCGCGCTCGGGAGGTGGGACGGGCCTGGGGCTTTCGATCGCCCGTCACATTGTGGAAGCGCATGGCGGCTGGATTCGGGTGGAAAGTGTGGAAGGGCGGGGGAGTACGTTCTTTTTCACGGTTCCCTTGTTTTAACAGAAACATGACCTGCCCTTAACGGGCTGTTAAACGCTGCCTAGTAGAATCAAGACAGTAATGTTTGCTTGTTTTTTACCTTCCTGACGATTTTGATATTGGTTTTCCCTGTTGGGAACCCCGTTCTTAAGTTTCTGTAAATGCGCTGTACGTGCTTTGTTAGGCTCCGTGTGTTATCCTTGACCTGTAGGTGAAAGGTAAACGTGATGGAAATCGTCCTGTTTGCACTTACTACCGTCGCCATGATTGTCGTCTTCGCAGTGGATGTCCTGCGAAAGCGACAGGAACAAATGCGTTGAAGTAGCACTCTCCTCCTCAGTTTTCGGCCAGGGTCCGCTCCCTGGCCGAAAACGTTTAATCGGACTGGAGGAATTTAACAAGACGTTAAACAATCGTTCTCCGGGCCTTAAACACGGCTTGTTACACTGTGGGGGATAAAACAAAAGGAGAAAAGAAAAATGCGTAAGAATTTGAGTGTTTCCCTGTTCGTCCTGATCGTTGCCAGCCTGGTGCTGGCCGCCTGCGGCAATGCCGCCACGCCCGCTGTGGAACCGACCGTCGAAGCGACCACGGCTCCCACTGTTGCCCCCACCGAAGACCCGTTGGCGATGTACCTTCCTGAGAACGTGAGCGGTGACATCGTCTCCGCCGGCTCGTCCACCGTCTTCCCGCTCTCCGAGCGCATGAAACAACGCTTTGAAGAAGAAGGCTACACCGGTGTCATCACCATCGACAGCATCGGCTCCGGCGCCGGTTTCGAGCGCTTCTGCGTCAACGGCGAGACCGACATCTCCAATGCCTCGCGCGCCATCAAGGACAGCGAAGTTGAGTCCTGCCAGGCCATTGGCCGCGAACCCCTGCAGTTCCGCGTGGGCACCGACGCCCTGGCGGTTGTCGTCAGCAAGGACAATACCTTCGTTACCGATGTGACCAAGGCCGAACTGGCCCTGATCTTCTCGACTGCTGAACTGTGGTCCGACGTGCGCCCCGAATGGCCCGCCGAACCCATCCAGCGCTTCATCCCCGGCACCGACTCCGGCACCTTCGACTACTTCGTGGAAGCCATCATGGCCCCTGCTAATCTGAATGCTGACGGCAAGGCTGATGTTGCCCTCGGTGAAGCCGCCATCCTGGCCGCCGCCAACCTGCAGATGTCTGAAGACGACAACGTGCTTGTGCAGGGTGTGGAAGGCAGTCCCTACGCCATCGGTTTCTTCGGGTTCGCCTACTACCAGGAGAACGCCAGCAAACTGACCGTGCTCTCCGTGGAAGGTGTTGTCCCCGATGAGCAGACGGCTGAAGATAACTCCTACCCGATCTCCCGCCCGCTGTATATCTACTCCACGGCGCAGATCATGCAGGAGAAGCCCCAGGTTGCAGCTTTCATCCTGTTCTCCCTGACCAACGTCAATGACGAGATCGTGGAGGTCGGTTACTTCCCCGCCAGTCAGGAAGCCATTGATGAGGCGCTCGCCACCTGGCATACCGCTGTTGGCAAGTAAGTGTAATTCGCACCAATCCATTGCCCCCTTCCCCGAAAAGGGAAGGGGGCATGAGGCACACTATGGCTAAACAAAATCTTTATGGTTTGAACCAGCATCCGGGTCCGGCCCTGAACCTGAAGCGGCGGAAACGCCCGG
>CAZRCR010000261.1:0-4331 GCA_964598615.1 uncultured Anaerolinea sp. | reverse complement strand
GGAGGTCAGCACCGAGCGCTACATTGAAATCCCCGAAGAAGTGCGTGAGATCTACAAACTCTATCGCCCCACCCCGCTCATCCGGGCACGGCGGCTGGAGAAGGCGCTGGGCACCCCGGCCCACATTTACTTCAAGAACGAGTCTGTCTCGCCGGTGGGCAGCCACAAGCCCAACACAGCCATCCCGCAGGCTTTTTATAACAAAGTAGCCGGGACCAAGGCCATCACCACCGAGACCGGCGCGGGCCAGTGGGGTACGTCGCTGGCGATGGCCTGCAACTACTTCGGTATGGATCTGGAAGTCTACATGGTCAAGGTATCGTACCACCAGAAACCCTACCGCCGTATCTTTATGGAAACGTTCGGCGCACAGGTGTTCGCCAGTCCCACCGACCGCACGGACTTTGGGCGCTCCCTGCTGGCCAGTGACCCGGAGAACGGCGGCTCGCTGGGTATTGCCATTTCGGAGGCTGTGGAAGTGGCTGCAAAATCCGGCGGGAATAAGAAGTACAGCCTCGGCTCGGTGCTCAACCACGTGCTGATGCACCAGACCGTGATCGGCGAGGAAGCCATCAAGCAGATGGACCTGGCCGGGGAATACCCGGACGTGGTCATTGGCTGCGTGGGTGGTGGTTCGAACTTCGGCGGCATCGCCTACCCCTTCCTGCGCCAGAACCTGAAGGATGGACAGCGTACCCGCCTTGTGGCGGTGGAACCCACTGCCACCCCGTCCCTGACGAAGGGCGTCTATGCCTTCGATTATGGCGATACCGCCCAGATGGCACCCATTGTCAAGATGCACACCCTCGGCCATACGTTCATGCCGGCCGGTATCCATGCCGGTGGACTGCGCTACCACGGAATGGCCCCCTCGGTTTCGATGCTCTACGATGCCGGTTACATCGATGCGGTGGCTGTGCCGCAGGTGGGTACCTTCGAAGCGGCGGTTACGTTCACCAAGACCGAAGGCATCATCCCGGCACCCGAGTCTGCCCATGCCATTCGAGTGGCAATCGACGAGGCGCTGGATGCCAAGGCCAAGGGCGAGAAGCGCGTCATTCTGTTCAACCTGTCAGGCCACGGTCATTTCGACATGATGGCCTACCAGCAGTATCTTGCCGGTGGGTTGGAGGATTTCGAGTATCCGGCTGAGGCCGTGGCCGAGGCCATGCAACATTTACCCCAGGTGAATGTGCCGGCTTGATGCGCGGAGATCGTAAAACGGAACGGAGGCCTGGGGAGCCTCTGTTTTTCTTTTACGGACGGTTTTAGGATTTTTTATAAACTTAAACTTGTATTGACATTAAGAACTGCCTATAATGTGTGAGAGACGGATGCTTTGACCCGTGGCATGTATGGGTTGCTTGGCCCATTAGGGCGCAGGCTACGGCGAGCGAGTGGCGAAACCGACCGTTCCGGTTTCGCTTTTTAATTTCCCGGGAATGGATGAGCAGAATGGTATCCGAGACAAACAAGACTCCCAAACCTCGTGCCATCGAGACCGAAGCCAGGGGAAGCGATGACGCAATTCGCCAATTGCTCCAAAACCAGCTTGCAGAAGAGAAGGAAATCTTTTCTCTCTTTCTGGAATATAGCCCCATTTATGTTTTTTTCAAGGATGAACAGGCCAGGTCGCTTCGTTTGAGCCGCAATTATGAACGCATGCTTGGCCGGCCCATCCCGGAATTACTCGGCAAGACCATGGATGAACTGTTCCCCTCCCAACTTGCCGGCAGTATGACAGAAGATGACCTGCGTGTGATGCGGGATGGCAAGCCGGTGGAGGCGGTGGAGGAATACGATGGGAGGGTGTACGAAACGATCAAGTTTCCCATCCTCCGCCCCGGAAAACCTCCCATGCTGGCCGGGTTCACTCTGGATATTACCCGGCGCAGGCAAGTGGAAAAGGCCCTGCAGGACAGCCGGGCGCGTTTGCAGGAGTCCAACCAGATCATGGCGGGCATCCTGGGGCATACGCACATGATGGCGGTCTATCTCGATACCCATTTCAACTTTATCTGGGTCAACCGCGCCTATGCCGAGACCTGCCGCCTGGATCCATCCTTTTTCCCTGGCCGGAACCATTTCGACCTGTACCCGAACGAAGAGAACCAAGTCATCTTCCAGCGTGTGGTGGATACCGGTGAACCGGCGTTCGTGGCGGCCAAACCATTTGTGTTTCCCGACCAGCCTGAGCGCGGACTTACGTATTGGGACTGGAGCCTGATCCCGGTCCGGGATGATGAGACAACCCTGGGGTTGGTTTTCACACTGGCAGAGGTTACCGACCGGGTCTTGATGGAACAGGCGCTGAAAGCGGCAAATGAACGTCTCCAGGCGCATGTGAGGAAGATCGAGTCGCTCCAGGTACGGTTACAGGAACAGGCCATCCGCGACCCGTTGACCGGTCTCTTCAACCGGCGCTATTTGCAGGAGACCCTCGACCGCGAGATCGCCCGCGCACAACGCGGCGACCGTCCCATCGGGCTGATCATCATGGATATCGATCACTTCAAGAAGGTCAATGATGCCCACGGCCACCGGGCGGGGGATAAGATGCTGAAGGCGCTCGGCGAGCTCTTGCAAGCGAATATCCGTCTGGAGGATATTCCCTGCCGGTATGGCGGTGAGGAATTCGTTATCGTCATGCCGGGCGCAACGCTCGAGGTGGCCCACGACCGCGCCGAATTGATCCGTGCCAGGTTCGAGGCGCTGCGCGTGCCCTATGGCGTGGATGAACTTTCGGGTACCATGTCCTTCGGGGTGGCGGCTTATCCGGTCCACGGTTTGAACAGCGACGCGATCCTCATCCGTGCCGACCGTGCCCTCTACCGGGCCAAGCAGAGCGGGCGCAACCGCGTGGTTTCTTATATAGATACAGGACAAATGCCGCCGCCCTAGAACATCTGTGCGAAATCGACCCGTGTGGTAAAATCAATCCCTATGGAAATCGAGAAAGGTAAACTCCCCCCGCCCCCGGGGTTGATCTCTTCGGTGACCCGCGGCTTCGACGCGGTTGCCAATCATTTTCTGGTCATCCTCCCGCCGCTCTTGCTGGACCTGTTCCTGTGGTTGGGACCGCGCTTGCGTTTGACCAAGCTCTTGCAGGCCCTGTTCGATATGGGGCAGAACTTTGCCATCCCGGCTTTATCTTCCAGCGCGACCATGGAAGCCAGCCAGGAGGCCTGGCAGCAGATTGCCAGCGGCTTCAACCTGTTTTCAGCCTTGCGCACATTTCCGGTCGGAACCCCCAGCCTGCTCTGGCTCCAGATCCCGCTTCAAAATCCATTGGGTGAACAGTCCATTTTTGATCTGTCCGTGCCTGCTTTCATCGGATGGACTGTGCTCCTGGTTTTCCTAGGCTGGGTGGTGGGCGCCCTGTATTTCTACTGGGTGGCGGGTATTTCGATCCAGCCCGAGAAGCGTTCGTTGACAAAGTCCGTGACCCAGGCTGTGTTGCTCTCTGCTCTGTGGACGGTTGCCCTGCTGGTGGTGGGCCTGCCGGTGCTTACCATGCTCGGCACGCTGGTGCTTGTCAGCCCGGGGATTGCCCAGGTGGTCTCATTTTTTGCTTCCATGTTCGTGGTTTGGCTGGTGATGCCGGTCTTCTTCTCGGCGCATGGGATCTTTACTTTCCAATTGGATGCCCTGCGCGCCATCCTGAACAGTCTGCGTGTGGTGCGCTTCACCCTGCCGAACATTGCTCTTTTCCTGCTGACCTTTGTGGTCATCAACCAGGGATTGAGCCTGTTGTGGACCACCCCCAACCAGGATTCCTGGTGGCTGCTGGTGGGGATTGGCGGACATGCCTTCGTGTCCACGGCGCTGCTGGCGGCAAGTTTTATCTATTATCGAGACATCAATGGCTGGCTCAAAGTGGTTTTTGAGCAGTTGCAGAAACAGACGACTACGATAGCAAAAGCATAGGAAGATTTATGGCAAACGGTACTTATAACGCAAAAGATATCCAGGTCCTCGAAGGATTGGAAGCCGTCCGCCGCCGCCCCGGCATGTACGTGGGCGGTACGGACATCAAAGCCTTGCACCACCTCGTCTACGAAGTGGTGGATAACTCCATCGACGAGGCCCTGGCCGGGGTGTGCACCCGCATCGAGATCACGATCCACCCCGACAGCAGCGTCACGGTCCAGGATAACGGACGCGGTATCCCGGTCGATATCCACCCGGAGAAGAAGAAGTCTGCTCTGGAGGTGGTGATGACCGTCCTGCACGCCGGCGGCAAGTTCGGCGGCGGCGGGTACAAGGTCTCGGGCGGTCTGCATGGCGTGGGCGTCAGTGCCGTCAACGCCCTGTCGGAGTGGTGCGAGGTC
>CAZRCR010000260.1:0-4365 GCA_964598615.1 uncultured Anaerolinea sp. | reverse complement strand
GCCAGATCTGGTCCGACCTGCCCCTCAGCCAGGAGACCGGTCCCGGCCTGCTCCTGCCCTACCTGAAAGCCGTCAGCCATGCCGCCAATGCCATTGCCGTGCTCACGTCCGTGCCGCTGGCCGAACGACGCTTCCAACTCCAGTTCCCGGCCCTGGCCGAAGCCGCCGGTACGCCCGACCTGACCCCCGAACTGGATATGCTGATCGGCGCCGACCGGGCCGAGCCGGAAATGCTCGGCGGCTTTGTGTCGGAGTGGCACAAGGACTTTCTCGAAGCCGCGGGCCGGCCCAAGGTCGAGGCGCGCATTGCCGCCCCCCGGCTGGCCTATTACAACCTGGCCTTCGAGTCCCTGCTGGCAAGCGATACGCCGCAGGCCGTCATCTGGCCGCTCGTCCACACCTGGACGCTCGCCGCATCCATCCTGCCGCCCACACACCAGTCCAAATGGCAGGCCGCCATGACCGCTCTCGGCCTGGTGGGCGTGGACTTCGGCGACCGGCTCGACGGTCTCGACCATTTCCTGGATACGGTCGACGAGTTGCTCGAAAACCGTGCCGCCAGCCAGGGGATATAACCCCCAAATATAGCCACCTTGTCTGGACAGGAAACCGTCAAAACTGTGGATAAGTGGCTTAAAACTGTGGAAAACCCGCGCGTATTGTGGACAAATCGCTCAATTGTTCGATTTTGCCACCCCCATATCTGGCGCGCGTTTCAGGCAAATTCCAAAATCTGGACTGTGGATAACCTGGTGGAAAACCGGTGGAGCGTTTCTAATAACTTGTCGGGGGTTATCCACAGACGGCCTTACTGACCGGAACGCTTTTGCACCCATATCTTGGCCCGGCCCGCCCGCCACAGGCCAGCAGTGGCACTCTCAAGTTGTTATCCACTTTTCCACAGGCTCTAATACGACTTCTATATCCATACACTCTTTATAAATATGTGGAGGAAAGAATGACACTCTTCCGCTTCGAAGAACTGACCTGGCCTGAAGTGTCGGCTCTGCCGCATGATGTGCCGCTCATCCTGCCGCTGGGTGAAGGCTACGACCTGACCCGGCTCCCGTCCATGCTGGGCACGGATGAGATCGGACTCCTGCCCGCCATTCCTTTCGGCTGGACCGACAGCGGTCTGGACGTAAGACCGGAGATCTTTGCCGACCTTGTCCGCAGCCTGGTCTCGAACTTGCTCGAGGATGGCTTTACCCGTGTCTTCGTTCTCACATCTGACCGGGAGCCGGTTGGCGACATCCCGAGCCTTTCGCTCCCCCGCAAAGCGTCCCCCGTTCGATTCCCGACTGACAGCGAAAAAGTGGTCATCGCCCCCATCGGCCACACCGAACAGCACGGCTACCATTCCCCGCTTTCCACCGATACCATCATCATCGACGCGGTCGGTCACGGCACCGCGGACGCGGCCCCCGAGACGGCGGTCTGCTTGCCGACCTTCCCGTACGGGGTCAGCACCCATCGCCGGTCGTTCCCCGGCACATTCAATGTCGGCGGGCGGACGTTCGAAGACTTCTGGCTGGCCGTGGTGGACACACTCGTGGCCCGCGGCTTCACCCGTTTCTACCTGATGAGCGGACACGGCGGAAACTCGTCCTTTTTGGTGAACGTCATCAAGTACGCGGGCGAGAAATACCCAACGATCTTCTGTGCTACGTCGTTCCTGTATCTATCCGGCCCGAAGGGTGTGGCTGCCCTGGAAGCGAAGCGCCAGTCCCCGCTGGGCGGGATGGGACACGCCTGCGAACTGGAGACGTCCCTTGTGCTGCACCTGCGCCCGGAGTTGATCCACATCGAGCGCGCCGTGGACGAGCTGGACTTCGTCACCACCCCGTCCTATTACATGGACTGGATCGAGGGCGGGGCGCTCTCCGCCAACCCGCCGTGGGACGACGATACCGCCACCGGAGCCTACGGCGCCGGGTCACTGGGCACGGCGGAAAAAGGCGCATACTGGCTGACAGCAGCCATTGACGAGAAAGTGGACCACATCGCCGAGATCCACGAGCAATATTTGAGACGCAGAGAGAGAAGGATGGCGAGCTAAACGAATCGGGAACGGTCAATGCCGTTCCCGATTTTTGTATTTTCTTACACGGAGAAGTGTTATAGAGACTTCTCGATGGTCAGACGGTGTTCCTTGATGTGGTCGACCGTGTTGCCCATCACCCAATCCAACAGCGGACGTTTCTTCGGGTCGTCCGCAAAACGCGGCTGGAGCATGTCCTCGAACGGCATGGCTTGCAGGCGGATCATCACGTCGGCATATTTCTGCTTGAGTTCGCCGATCACGTCCTCGGCGGACCGGTCGCGGCTGCGCTCGACCAGGTAGGCGTTGACGCGGTTGAAGTCGAAATTCTCGGCCAGTTCCGTGGGGATACCGAGCACTTCCTCTGCGGACTTGTGGTCCATGTGGTAACCGGTCAGGGCCTTGAACCAGTCGGCCAGGTGGGACAGGTTGTCTTTGGGCGACCAGCCGCCTGCGTCGGGGGTGACCATCTGCTCCGGGGTGAGACGCTCGACGGCGGCCATCAGCGCATCCCATTCACGCTGGATACCCTTCAACAGGGCAGATTTGTAGTGTGCGTTGGTCATGAAAATCTCCTGTTTTTCCTGGCTTGTATTCCCTGTATCAGGCGGCGGTGGGAACGTGCGGCTGGATCGTTTCCAGGATACCCATTTCCCCATCCTGGGCGAAGTACAGATCCCAGCGCAGTTGCAGGTTCATCCAGAAATCGGGGGTTGTGCCGAAATATTTGGCGAGACGCAAGGCCGTGCTGGGGGTGACCCCGCGCCGTCCATTGATCAGGTCATTGACGCGCTGGTAGGGCACGTGGATGGAATCGGCCAGTTCACGCTGGGTAATTCCCATGGGTGCGAGAAATTCTTCCAACAGCATTTCGCCGGGATGGGTGGGGGTGCGGGAAGTGGGGACGCGGATCATATTCACACTCCTAGTGATAGTCAACAATTTCTACTTGATCGGGGCCTTTGGTTGTCCAAATAAAGCAAATCCGGTATTGGTCGTTGATTCGAATACTGAACTGGCCTTTTCGGTCACCGGAAAGTGCTTCCAAACGGTTCCCGGGCGGGAGACGCAATTCCTGTAATTCGGTCACGGAGTCCAGCAAATCCAATTTTCGGGCAGCGTTTTTCCAGACAAATTCAGGACACGTTTTTCGGGCGGCGACACTGTTTTTGCCGTTGAAGATATCTTCTGTGCCGCTATTCCCGAAAGTTTGTATCATGAATATATGATAGCACGGAATGTATATTATTTCAAGGATAAAATAAGGGCAACAGTTGGCTGTTGCTCTTATCGTTCTGCTTTAGCTCTTTTTGATATGCTCGAGAATGACCCGCCGCAATTCTTCCTGCACTTCATCCCAACTTTGGCCCGCATCCACCACCACCCAGCGTGCGGCATCCTGCTTCGCCAATTCAAGGTAACCGTTCCGTACGCGGCGATGAAAATCCAGTTGATAGGCGTCCAACCGATTCCATTCGCCGCCTTTGGCGCGCCGTTGCTCGCCGCGCTGCAGGCCGATCTCCACGTCCACGTCGAGCAGCAGGGTCAGGTCCGGCACCAGTCCGCCGGTGGCGTAATTGACCAGCGTCCGCACCTGCTCCAGGTCTTGCTGGTGACCGTAACCCTGGTAGGCGATGGTCGAGTCGGCGTAGCGGTCCGATAGGACGATCTCATTGGCGGCCAGGTGCGGTCTGAGAATTTGTTCCACGAACTGGGCACGCGCCGCTTGGTAGAGCAGGGTCTCGGTGCGCGGGTTCATTTCCGCATTCTTCAGGCTGTGCAGCACCTCGCGGATCTGCTCGCCGATGGACGTCCCGCCGGGCTCACGCGTGGGGAAAACGGTGTAACCCTTCTCGCGCAAAAACTCGACGAGGTGAGGGATGTGAGAGGTCTTGCCCGAACCTTCGGGGCCTTCAAGGGTGATGAACATAAACACCTGTGGTGATGAATTTTTCTCTTTATATCATGAGCCTGTAAAAACCGTTTGAATTACCGACAAACAGACATTCATAATTTTCACATAAATCTAGGCGCATCTTTAATTTTTCTGTCATTTTCGAGGCATAGAATCGGGTCGATATTCAAGGAGAGAACATGACGGTAAAACGTGTCTTGTATTTGTTATTGATCGCTGTCGTCGCTGGGGCTTCTGCGTTGTCAGGTGCGGTGGCGGGCGGCGTGGCGGTGTATCGGTGGCTTGGGAACGAGCAGGCGAATTCATCCACAATTGTGGATACACCTGTGAATAATAGTCCACCCACAACGCTGACGCTCAACTCCACCGACGTGGAAACCAGCATTACGCAGTCGGCGCAGAAGGCTGG
>CAZRCR010000259.1:0-4369 GCA_964598615.1 uncultured Anaerolinea sp. | reverse complement strand
TGTCCAGGTCAGTAGCCTTGAGACCGGCGTCAGCCAGGGCAGCCTTGGCGGCTTCCACGGCCAGATCGGATGTAGCCCAATCTTCGGGAGCGTACCAGCGCGTCTGGATGCCGGAGGAGTTGCCGAACTTGTCGATGACTTCGCCGAACTTTTCACGCATGGAGGCGTTCGTCCGCTCGATGGGCGGAACGTACGCGCCGGTACCGATAATCGTAGCGTAGCGGGACATGGAGCACCTCCCTACGTGCCGATGACAATGCCGCCATCGACCGAGATGGTGGCGCCATGTACGAAGGAAGCCTCGTCGCTGGCCAGCCAGAGATAAGCATTGGCAATGTCACGCGGTTCACCCAGGCGGCCAACAGGAGTGTGGGCTTTCATGTCAGCCAGAACGTTCTCGGGCATCTTCTGCACCATTTCGGTCAGGATGAAGCCCGGGGCAACGGCGTTGACGCGGATATTGAACTTGCCCAGTTCGCGCGCCCAGACCTTGGTCATGCCGATGACGCCCGACTTGGTGGCCACATAGTTGGTCTGTCCATAGTTGCCGTAGAGGCCAACCACGGAGGACGCGTTGACAATAACGCCGCCACCCTGTTTGATCATGTAAGGAGTGACGGCCTGCGTGCAATTAAAAACGCCTTTCAGGTTCACGAGCATGACCGTGTCAAAGGCGTTCTCTTCCATCTGCTTCACCAGTTCGCCATCCTTCATCTTCACGAAGAGGGCGTCGCGGGTGATGCCAGCATTGTTGATGAGGACATCAATCCGTCCATACTGGGCAATGACCGAATCGATCCAGGCCTGGACCTCTTTGCGGTCAGCCACGTTGACCTTATCGAAACGAGCGGCAGGCCCGAGGTCCGCCAGGAGCGCAGCCCCGGCTTCCTCGTTCACGTCGCAGATGACCACCTTGGCGCCTTCTTCTGCGAAGCGCAGCGCAGTGGCTTTGCCGATCCCGGCGGCTCCGCCGGTGACAAGTGTTACTTTGTCTTGCAATCGCATATTCTTTCTCCTTTTCTAGAGTGCATTTCAGGCAATCATGTCGAAATTATGCCAGTGCAGGGACAAACAGACAGCCCTCCGCAGCGACATATTAGCAGAGGGCTGTTACAGGGCAGTTACAAAGAAGTTACAAACCGGAATTCAGTTCAATATCCCTTGGTAATCAACTGGCGCAAGCGCTGGGTCTCTTCGGACGGCTCGAGACCGAGTTCCTCCATCAGCGTGCTTTCACAACGCTGGTAAACCGCCCGGGCCTGGGCAAGGTTGCCCTGCGAAGCGTAGGCTTTCATCATCAGGGTATAGGCAGGTTCCCAGCATTTGTCCCGCCGCAGAGCCGACTGGCAGACCGTCAGGGTATCATCCCACCGTTGGGATTGGAGATACATCCCGGCCAGCCGCTCGACCACCGAGAAATACTTCTGGCGGTAATTCTCCCGCTCGATGGAAGACCAATCGAAATAACAGCAGTCGGGCAGGAAATCATCCTCGTAGAGTGCCAGTGCAGACTGGAGTTTTTCTGCATCATCGGAAGCCGCCAACGAGGCGAACACTTCTGCATCGGTCATGAGATGTGCCTGCGGGTTGATCCCGTAGGCTGTCCCCTGCCGGATGATGAAGTAGGAGGGAGCATTACGCACCCGTTTTGGCTCCAAGGCGCGGTGAAGAGCATTGAGCGCCACCTTGAAATCGCGTGTGGCATTCTCAGCAGGCAGGTCAGGCCAGAGCATGTCCACGATCTGCTCCCGCTGGAGCCACTGGCCGCGGGTGGTGAGGAAAAGTTGGAATAACTGGCGGGCTTTTTCACGCTGCCACTCATGAGCTGTGACCTGCACATCGCCGCGCCAGACGCTGAACGGCCCGAGAGTGCGCACCCACAGGGTATAGCCGGGGTGATATTCCAGTCCGCGCTTTCCGGCCTGGGACAGGAGTTTCAGAATAAACTCGCGCTCGATATTCTGGCGGCGGGCTTCGAGCAGGAGCGGGATGGCTGCCTGGTCATCTTTCAAGCCAAGGTGCGTGCGCTTCGTGAGCAGAAAATCGTAGCCGTTCTCGCTGACCACCGGCAGGAGCGCCGAGAGGTGACGCAGGGCGGTCTCTTCCTCGCCTTTCCACCAGGCATTGAGCGCCAGCCACAACTGAGCCGTGGACCAGCCAAAGGTATCCTGCACACGGTCGAGGCCTTCGGCAGCCTCCTTGAGCCAGCGTGAAGCGGCGTTGTAACGTCCATCCATGGACAGGGCAGCGCCCATTGTGACACGCACAAGGTGACCGATCCACTCATCGCCAGCGGTGCGCGACATTTCAATGGCGCGCAGGGCATTGGTCTCGGCAGCTTCCACGTCCCCACCGTAACCGTAGGCCCGGCACAGGCCCCAGAGTGGTTCCAAACTGACGCGCGCTACTTTGAAGGGGCGCACCCGCTCAATCGCATCGAGGTAGCAATGGATGGCGGCTTCACGCTGCGGTCCACCCCAGGGGGAATAACTGTCGAGTTGCAGGGCATGACCGAGGCGCATGTACGCCACAGCTTCCACGTATTCGGACTGGATGCGCTGCCCGATGGCGATGCCTTGACGGGCATACTCTTCCGAATCTTTCCGGTTGCCCTGCAAAATACAAAGCAGGGAGAGCAGGAGTTGTTTCTCGCGGTGGAAGTGCTGCTGGCGTACCTGACCGGGAGTCGGCTCTTCGAGGGTATAACTTTCCAGCAGGCGCTGGGCTTCGACCAGCTTGCCAGTGCGGAGCAGGATACGGGCGTCGAGGTAAATGTCGGTAGCCTTGGCCCCGGAACGCAAACGCAGGGATTCCTGGTGCAGGTCACGCGCCTGGTCGGGAAAGCCGAAATTGAGTTTGTTCTCGGCCAGTTGCTCCAGAAGGTCGGCAGTTTCCTGTCGGTAAGCGGCAGGATCGAGCAGGTCGAGAGCATCGGCCAGCAGGGCAGCCGCTTGCAGCGGGCGGACGGTATCCAGGTAGAGTTGCGCCTGTCCGCGCAGGGCGCGGCTCTGCCCAAGCGGGTCTTCGGCCTGGCGATAGAGTTCCACAGCGGAGCGGTAGTGCTCAAGGGCATCTTCAAAATCGGCCCGTTGACGGCAAACATCACCGTAAAGCATTTCGAGATACGGCCGCCCGGAACGGTACCTTTCGGGAAGGCGCCCCAGCCAATCGCCGAGGCTGTCGAGACGACCGGAGGTAAGCAGTTCGCCGCCAATGTTCTCGATCAGACTGGCAGCCTGCTCGTACTCATGCGCTTCGAGCAGGTGATGCAAAGTCTCCTCGGAATGACCCGCCTGCTCGAAATAGCTGGCAGCGCGGCAATGGAGGGCAACCTTTTCTTCCGGGTTCTTGCCGATCTCATTGAGCAGGAAATCGTGGAAGAGACGCTGATAGCGGTAGGTCTCCTCCCCCACCAGGTCAACGAACAGACCGATCTCGTAAAGGTGGCGCAGGGTGCTGGCACTATCGTGTGTGGCAAGCAGGGCATCACAAGCTGCCCCATCGAGTTGGCGCAGAACGGAGGTAGTCAACAGGAAGCGCTGCAGGTAAGCCGGTTGGCGAGCCAGCACTTCAGGAGCAAGGTAATCGAACAAGCGGTCGAACGTGGCGGGTAGTTTTTGGAGGGCAGTTCCCAGGTCCGGGATGATGCCGGACTGGAGGCCCTGCCAGACCATTTGCAGGGCAATGGTCCAGCCTTCGGTCTCTTCGGCCAGGGCTTTCGCCTGGGTACTGGTGATGGGATAGTGGTACTGCTCCCGGAACAGGACCTCGATCTCGTCTGCCGTAAAGGCAAGGTCGTTCACGCTGATAACAGTCAACAGTCCCTTGACCCGCCAACGGTTGAGGTCGGCGATCTCGGGCATGTGCCGGGTGGACAGGACAATATGCAGGTGCGGCGGACAGTAATCCACAAGTTTACGCAGCAGGTCGGCAATCTCGGGAACGTGACCGACAATATGGAAATCGTCCAAGATAAGCACTGCGTCTGTTTTGAGACGCGAGGTGAGGGCGTTCAGTAGCGGATTGAGAGCCGCCGGAGTGACAAGGCCATGGTTGTTTTCAAGGGCGCGCAGGGCAGGGGCACCATACTCGCCGCAGGAAGAAAGCAGGTGAACGAGAAAAAGCAGCGGGTCGCGATCCGGGTCGGTGATGGTATACCAGAAGAGCGGGCGGGTGGGTGCCGCCAGGGAGGTCAGGGCAGTGCTTTTCCCGTATCCGGTCCCAGCCTGAAGAATGGTTAAAGGATAATCGAGAACAACCGCCAGGCGCGCTTCAAGCCGCGGACGGCGCAACAGATTCTTGCGCGGGCGCGGCGGGTGCAACTGGCTTTGGATGACCAAATCCTGGAGACTCATATTAATGACATTTT
>CAZRCR010000258.1:2973-4380 GCA_964598615.1 uncultured Anaerolinea sp. | reverse complement strand
GCGGCGCACCTTACCCTGGGACATTGTCCGATGGTCGGGTGCGCCGCACATCGCGACAAGGAGACCTATGCCCACCTTCTCCCTCCACTCCGGCCAATTCCTGCTCGATGGCCAACCTGTCCTCCTCCAGGCAGGCGAATTCCACTATTACCGCACTCCCAAAGCCGAATGGCCGCACCGCCTTGGCCTACTCAAGGCGGCCGGTTTCAACACCCTGGCCACCTACATCCCCTGGCTCTGGCACCAACTCGAAGAAGGCCAGACCGACCTCGACGGTCACAGCCATCCCATGCGCGACTTGGCCGGTTTCCTCGACCTCGCCGCCGAAATGGGCTTCCTCATCATCGCCCGTCCCGGCCCCTACATCATGGCCGAAACCATCAACGAAGGTATCCCGCCCTGGGTCTTCGCCAGATACCCGCAGGTGGCCTTTGTCAGCCAGGACAGCAAAGTCCAGAACGTGGTCAGCTACCTCCATCCCGACTTCCTGGCCTGTGTCAAGGATTGGTACAAAGCCGTCTTCGGCGTGCTGACCCCGCGCCAGGTCACGCGCGGCGGCAAGATCATCATGGTCCAGTTGGACAACGAAATGGGCATGATCCAGTGGGTGCGCAACATCCTGGACACCAATCCCGACACCATGACCCGTTTCGCTTCCTATCTGGCGAGGAAGTACGCCGCCCATCTCGCGGACCGGTATCCTGCCAGCCCCCTCGACGAGTTCCTCCGGGACGGCATCCTGCATCCCCGCGCTCCCCATGCTGCCGGCATCGTCGAAGACTACCGCCGCTTCTACCGCGACTACCTGCGCGAGTACGCCTCCTGGCTGTGGGATGAAGCCAAAGCCAACGGCATGGACGTGCCGCCCATTGTCAATATCCACGGCTTCGGCAATGGCGGCAAGACCTTCCCGATCGGCATCTCCCAGTTGATCGGCATCATCGACTTGCCCGGCATGGTCTCCGCCACCGATGTTTACCCCGGTCACATCGGGGAAGATAATATCCATCACATGCTGCTGGTCAACGAAATGACCAAGGCCTTGCAGAACCCGCAACAAGCGTTGTTCTCGGTCGAGTTCCAGGCTGGTGGTAACCAGGATTTCGGCGGCAACCAATCCTCGCTTTACGACCTGCACACCCGATTGTGCATTTCCACCGGAATGCGTGCCATCAACAATTATCTCTTCTGCGATGGTGAGAACGATCCCATTCTTAGCCCCACCAAACGCCACGATTGGGGACATCCCGTCCGCAAGGACGGTTCGTTGCGCAAACACTACCAGCGTTATCCCAGGCTGTCGAAAACGCTGGCAGTTTACGGGTCAGATCTCGTGCGCTCCCAGCCGCAGACCGTCACCACGATTGGCTTCCTGCTCGATTATTTCATGACCGAAGTCAACAACGA
>CAZRCR010000258.1:0-2873 GCA_964598615.1 uncultured Anaerolinea sp. | reverse complement strand
CCGTCACCACGATTGGCTTCCTGCTCGATTATTTCATGACCGAAGTCAACAACGAGTTCACCCGCGAAGCGGCCAATATCATCACCCACCAGCGCGACCTGATCCTGTTCGATATGCTTGCCCGCGGCCTGACGTTGACCCACCGTCCGTTCGACGCGGTTGAGATCAGCCGCGCCGCGCTCGATCCGGCCAAAACCCCGCTCCTGTGGCTCATGATGGAAAAACAATGCAACGCCGCCACCCAGCAAAAGCTGGTGGACTACGTGTGGGCGGGCGGCAAACTCATCCTGGCCGGGCGCATGTGCGTGGAAGCGTTCGACCACACGCCCTGTACGATCCTGCGCGACGCACTGGGGGTTGCGGCCATGGAAGACGCCGCCCCGTTCCTCTGGGAGAACATCGACGCTCTCGGCTACAAGGATATCCCGGTCTCGTTCGTGGAGACCTTCACCGGCCAGTTCGACGAAGTGCTCGCCACCCGTCAGCAGGGTGGGGGAGTGGTCGGCTTTTTCAAGAAGTTGGGCCGTGGCGAAGCACTGATCTTCGGCGCGACCCTACCCGCCAACACGCTCGACGATGTGGACGTGGTCAACGGCATGGCGCTCAAGATGGGCTGCGAGCCGCTCTTCACGATGTCCGAGTGGGCCGATGTGCGCATCAGCCGCAGCGAGATGGGCAGTTTTCTTTTCGTCAACAACTACCAGGACGATCCGCTGGAAACCGTCATCTCGTATGAAGGCAAGCCTTTGTTCGATGGGCATCCAGTGAAACTCCCGGCCCGCCGCGGGGCCATCCTGCCGCTGGAGTGGCGCGTCAACGAAAATCTGACCATCCACTACTCGACGGGGGAGGTGACCAGGATCGCGAAAGATGGCGCATCCACGGTTATCGAAACCGACCCGGCGGAGTGCTCTATCAAGCCGGATTAGGGAAATACTGAAATCATGCGCAAAGGAAGTTTCTTAAGTAAATTTAATAATATTGCGCGTAGCCAATACCCCAAAATAAAAAACCTTCTCAAGGATATACTTTGAACAAGACAAACCTCTACAACACGCTCGATCCCAAAACCGAAGCACGCGTGGACGAACTGCTTGCCCGAATGACCCTGCCCGAGAAGGTGGGGCAGTTGGTGCAGAAAAGCCCCTTCGGCCTCGTGGATTGGGAAGCCGTGATCCGTAAACGTCAGCAAGCCGATGCGCAGGGAAAGCCTTTCTCGTATCATGACGCCGTTACACCCGAGTTCGAGGCCCACATCCGGGAGGGGCGCACCGGTACGATCATGTGCGACGAGCCGCAGTTGACCAACTACCTCCAGGGGCTGGCAGTCGAGTCCCGCCTGCACATCCCGCTGCTGGTCGCCGCCGACGTGATCCACGGCTACCGCACCACGTTCCCGATCCCGCTGGCGCAGGCCTGTACCTGGAACCCAGAACTGGTCGAACAAGCCGAGCGTATCGCTGCCATCGAATCTTCTACCCGCGGCGTCAACTGGATCTTCGCCCCGATGGTGGACATCGCCCGCGACCCGCGCTGGGTACGCATCGCCGAAGGCTCGGGCGAGGACCCGTATCTGGGACGCGTCCTGGCGGAGGCGAAAGTGCGCGGCTTCCAGAGCGCGGACCCGGAAACGGGTCGCCGCGTCGTTGCGTGTCCCAAGCACTACGTAGCTTATGGCGCCGCCGAAGCCGGGCGCGACTACAACACGACCGACTTCTCCGAGCGCACCCTGCGTGACGTGTACCTGCCGCCCTTCAAGAGCGCCTTCGACGCCGGGGCAGGCAGCACGATGAGTTCTTTCAACGACATCAGCGGCATCCCGGCTTCAGCCAATCCCTTCACCCTGCGCACCATCCTGCGGGACGAGTGGGGCTGGCCCGGGGTGGTGGTCAGTGACTTCAACGCCATCGGCGAACTGGTCAACCACCGCGTCGCCGCCGACCTGAAAGACGCCGCCCGGCTCGCCATCCTCGCCGGTGTGGACATTGACATGGAATCCGACGCCTACGCCAAATACCTGGCCGAACTGGTCGAGGAGGGGAGCGTACCCTTGTCAGTGGTGGATGAGGCTGTGCGGCGCGTCCTGCGCTTGAAGTTCCGCCTGGGCCTGTTCGAGGCTCCCATCACGGACGAAGCCTTGCAGGAGAAATTCATCCTGAGCGAACCTTTCCGAGAGCACGCCCTTGAAGTAGCGCACCAGTCGATGGTGCTGTTAAAGAACGAGGCCAACCTGCTGCCGCTGGCCGCGGACAAGCTCCGCGTGGCGGTCATCGGCCCGCTGGCGGAGAACCGCCACGACATGCTCGGCACCTGGTCGAGCGCCGGGCGCGGCGAGGATGCCGAGACTATCCTGGAGGGGATCAGATCCTGCCTCCCGGAGGCTTCGGTCGAGTCGGCACAGGGCTGTTCGTTGTATGGGCAAGAGGAAGATTTCGCCACAGCCGTTGCCGCGGCGCAGAAAGCGGACGTGATCATTCTCGCGGTTGGCGAAGGCTCTGACTATAGCGGCGAAGCACACTCTCGCGCTCACCTCGGCCTGCCGGGCCGCCAGCAGGAACTGGCCGACACGCTGGCCGCGACCGGCAAACCGCTGGTGGTGGTCCTGCTGACAGGACGTCCGCTTGTCATCCCGCGGCTGGTAGAGCAGGCCGACGCGCTCCTGCTGGCCTGGCACGGCGGAATCCGCACCGGTCAGGCCGTGGCCGACATCCTCTTCGGGGCGTATAACCCGTCCGGGAAGTTGGTCGTTTCCTGGCCGCGCACAGAGGGACAGATCCCCGTCTACTACGCCCACAAGAGCACGGGCCGCCCGGCGGATGGACGCGGCACCACCCAGTTCCACGAACCGTACCGCTCGACCTATCTCGACGAAC
>CAZRCR010000257.1:1393-4393 GCA_964598615.1 uncultured Anaerolinea sp. | reverse complement strand
CCCGGCCTGAAGCTCTACGGTCAGGCCGATACGCGCAAACTCGATGGGCGCGTGCCCACGTTCGCTTTTACACTGGCTGGCAAACATCCGCATGTTGTTGCCGAGGCGCTGGCCAAAGAGAACATCTATGTTTGGGATGGAAACTACTACGCCCTGGAAGTCACCACCCGGCTGGGATTGGAAGAATCCGGCGGCATGGTCCGTGTGGGTGCAGTGCACTACAACACACAAGATGAAATCGAACGATTGGGCAAAGTCTTGAAAAAGATTGCTTTGTGAACAAACCCTAATAGTCTGCAAAGTTTTTTCAGGAGTGGCATGAAAGCCGCTCCTGTTATTTTAAGCAGTTGGAGAACAAAAAAACCGCCTTACGGCGGGATGTTCACTTAAGCACGAACGGCTGGGTGAGGGGGGCACCCAACCGTTCGTGACCAGAATAATACTTGAAATCAATAAATTACGCAAGAGAATAAGGTTAGAATTGGATTAATAGTTTTGTTAGGTGTGCCCCGGGCGGGAATTGAACCCACATCAGAGCCTTAGGAGTGCCCTGTTCTATCCGTTGAACTACCGGAGCAGCGCGCGAAATTATACCAAAGTTCTTGCTTTTCCCATCCAGCGTTGCTATACTAGGGCCTATGGAGTCATAATCGCATGGAACCGCAAAAATTCGGACGCTACGAAATCAAAGGGGAACTCGGCCGCGGCGGTATGGCCACGGTCTACCACGCCTACGATCCCCGCTTCGAACGCGAAGTTGCCATCAAGGTACTGCCGCACGAGATGCTGCACGATCCGCAATTCCGCACCCGCTTCGAGCGCGAAGCCAAGACCATCGCGATGATCGAACATCCGGCCATCGTGCCAGTCTATGATTTCGGCGAAGAAGAAGGACAGCCATTCTTCGTGATGCGCTATATGACCGGCGGATCGCTTTCCGACAAACTCAAGGAAGGCCCGCTCACCGTAGTGGAAGCAGCGCGCATCTTCCAGCGTCTGGCTCCAGCGCTGGATTCGGCCCATGCGAAAGGGATCATCCACCGCGACCTAAAGCCGGGCAATATTCTCTTCGACCAATACGGCGAACCTTACATCTCCGATTTCGGCATTGCCAAGCTATCCGAAGCCCAAGGCAGCGTGACCGGCAGCGCCATTGTGGGCACACCATCCTACATGTCCCCAGAACAGGCACAAGGCAGCGGTGTGGATGGCCGTTCCGATATTTACGGAATGGGCGTCATCCTGTTCGAGATGCTCTCCGGCCAGCAACCGTTCTCGGGCGACACGCCCATGAGTGTGGTGCTGAAGCACGTTACCGAACCGCCTCCCCACATTCTGGATATTCGTCCCGAACTGCCTCCCGCTGTGGAAGCCATTGTGGAAAAGGCCCTGGCCAAGAACAAGGAAGACCGCTACAGTACAGCCGCCGAAATGACCGATGCCCTGCGGCGAGTAGCACGCGGTGAGAACCCGGATATGTCCACTGCGGCCGGGATGACGCGCGTTGCACCTGCCAAGACCGCCGTATCCAGGCGCGCTGAACCTGTAGCCAAGACTGTACTCTCGAAACGGGAACCGGTTGCGGGTCCCACACCGGAACGCAAAAAGAGCGGGGCAGGAATGGGCATCGGGATCGCAATCCTGCTGATTTGTTTTGTAGCTGCCGGAGCTGCATACTTGTTCCGGGACAAGATTCCATTCCTTTCGGGTTCCCCCACGGCTACAACCCAGGTGATTGCCGGAACATCCGACACGCCTGCCCCACCGCGCGTCACGGACACGAATGAAACCGTCCCGACAGTCGAAACGCCATCTCCCACACAGGAACCTACCCGCCAAAAACCGACCGGAATCGGCGGCGCAGATGTGATCGCCTTCTTGAGCAATAATAATATCTGGGTCATGAAAGTGGATGGTACGGATGTTCATCAGGTGACCACCGACGGGGAGGAGAAACACGATCTGCAATGGTCGCCAGAAGGTACACGCATCTTCTTCATCAACGGGAAATGCATCCAGTTCGTCACCCTCCCGGATGGCGGCATCGAGACCCTGACTTGCTTTACAGCAGCCGAAAATGTGGAAGCTTTCGAGATCGCACCCGACGGTTCGCGGGTTGCCATCAGCGTCGACCGCATCCTGTACATCGTCCCCTTCGATCTGGATAAACTTTCCGAGGCCCGGAACCACGCCTTCCTGCGGGACATGAGCCTGTGCCTTCCGTACAGCTCAGAGACTCCCTTGATCGGTGCGGCAGCTAAAGCAGTGCGCTGGTCGAGCGATGGGAACCTGCTGGCTGTCAACATCAATAATGTGCAAGACGGGAAAACAGTGGACCTGATCCGGGTGCTGGACATGAGCACTTGTTCTTCGGCGCCAATCTTGAAGGACAACTTCCCCGGTACGCGCTTTACCATGAGCAATTACCCGGCCCAGGCTCGAATCCCGAACTTCTCGTGGGATGGAGAAGCACTCTTTCTGCTCAACAGCCAATTCCGCTACGAGACCGGTTACTTGTATGTGTACAACCTGAACACACAAAAAGGCGAAACCGTCGATCCGCTGGGTACTTCCTGCTGTTACAGCGGGGCAACCTTCAGCCCGGACGGGTCATATTTCCTGTTCGAATATCAAGATATCAACGAAACCGATCCCGTCACACAGTTGTATTACATTCGCTATGGAACAGAGGGTGGCACACTCACCCCCATCCTGATCCCGCCAGAGGCAGCAAACTCCCCAAAATATCATTTCGAAGCCATCCTGCGGCCTATTCGATAAACAATCCGGGCGGGTCAAACCGCCCGGATGATTTTTTGCACCAGTCCCGGCCCGGCATAGATCAGACCGGTATATACCTGCAGCAGCGCCGCCCCCGCATCCAGGCGGCGTTTGGCATCTTCGGGAGACATGATCCCACCCACGCTGACGACCGGCAGACGGCCATCCAGCCGTTTGACGATCTTCGCCAGCATCTCGTTGCTGCGGACCGTGAGCGGG
>CAZRCR010000257.1:0-1293 GCA_964598615.1 uncultured Anaerolinea sp. | reverse complement strand
CAAGCCTTCCAGCATTTCGCGTCCCTGCAGGCGACGCAATCCGACCGTGTTGGGCGAGGAAATATTGATGGCCAGATAGTCGGCCAGACCCATGAACTGTCGCATGAGCGTAACGTAATCCTCGGCGGCGTTCTCGAGCGGGGTATCCTTGTTCTTGCCCAGGTTCAGACCGATAACCGTGGACGGCAGACGGTGAAGGCTGGCAGCAACGTGTCTTGCGGCATAATCCATGCCTTTGCCTGGAAAACCCATGCGGTTGATGACGGCTTCATCGTCCACCAGGCGGAAGACGCGCGGCTTGGGGTTGCCCGGCTGCGGACGCGGGGTGACGGTCCCCAACTCGAGGTGACCGAAACCCAGTGTGGACAGGCCGCGGATGGCAACGCCGTCCTTGTCGTAACCGGCGGCCAGTCCGACCGGGTTCTTGAAGGTCAGGCCGAAAGCCTGCACCGGTTTCTCCGGCGCAGCGAACAGCGCTTGCAGGAACCAGCGCGAGGGGGGCACCAGCCCGGCCAGCCGGACCAGGTTCAGGGTCAGGCCGTGGGCGACTTCGGGGTCAAGTTTGAAAAGCAGGGGGCGAATGAATTTATACATTAGTCAAATGCTGCCGGTCGGGATGGATTTTCGATATGTGCGAGAACTTCGTCGATTATTCTCTGATTCGTGCGTTCGAGCGAAAGCGGCGGAAGGTGGGCGGGATCGAAGAAATCGACGGCCAGAGTTTCCATGCTCCGGGTCGGTACGCCGTCGATGTAATTGCAGAGGAAGATGATCTTGTAGGCGTGGTAGAACTCGAGCGGCTGGACGTGGTTGGTGTCGTAGACGGCGACCACTTTGGCAGCTTTGACGATCAGACCGCTCTCTTCGCGGACCTCGCGCTCGACCATGGCCGAGGGCAGTTCGCCCAGGTCAGCCCAGCCGCCAGGCATGGCCCATTTGCCGTCGGCCCGTTCCTGTACGAGCAGGAGCTTGCCATCCCGGAGGACCGCACCGCGCACATCGACCTTCGGCGTAGCATACCCATTCTGCACGGAAAAACTTTGCAGAATGGATTCTTTAGAGAGTTCTCCCTGACTTGCCAGGATCTCGGCTGCGATCTCCTGCAGGTGCTTGTACCGGTCGATATCATAATCATTTTCGCAATAGGTCAGACCAGATTTCGAGATCGAATAGATCCTGCGTGCCCAATCTATCCATTTCGATGTTTGATCGCTCATCGATGTTCTCCTATGTCATGACGGTGATAGAACCGTTTCGATGTTTATTTTGAAGAGCAAGGGACGAAAAACAAGA
>CAZRCR010000256.1:0-4396 GCA_964598615.1 uncultured Anaerolinea sp. | reverse complement strand
CGCCGGCCATGCTTCCGGCACCTTGGTCCACGCTGCTCTGGGACATGCTCCGGAAATGGAGGGGATAGGCGGAGAACAACGTCCGGGGGTCGTCCACCGCCTGGACAAAAACACATCTGGGCTCATCTTAATGGCTAAAAACGACTACAGCCACCGCTGGCTGCAGGATCAATTTCGCCTGCACAAAGTGATCAAAATATACCAAGCCCTGGTGGATGGTCATCCGCCGACCCCAACCGGACGAGTAGAGGCTCCGATTGGGCGAGACACCCGCCTGCGTAAGCAAATGGCAATCGTCACGCCTGCCAAAGGGCGCGAAGCCATTAGCGAATATGTCACCATCGAGACATTTGCCGAACACAGCCTGCTCGAAGCACGCCCGGCCACGGGCCGCACGCATCAGGTCCGAGTCCACGCTTACGCGCTGGGCTTTCCTCTGCTGGGCGACACGCTTTACAGTGCTCCGCCCACCGATCTGATCGCCCGTCCCGCCCTGCACGCTTACTCGCTGGAATTCGAGTTCGACGGAAAACCGTTCTCGTTCACTGCCCCTTATCCCGATGATTTCGAGCAAGCCATCCAAAAATTAAGAGCCGGTCGCTAAACCGGCTCTTTTTATTTCTCATTTTTTTGCCTTTCAGGCAATCTTACGCGCTTCCATGTAGAAGCGCTTTTCTTTCGCCTCGCCCATCGAGAACGTCTTGCGCGGCAGCGCCCCATCCAGGATGACCGTCTTGAACAGGTCGGACTTGTCCATACCGGGGACGTAGAAGCCCACGTTTCCGGGCTGGGCGCCCAGGCTGCAGGTCACATCTTCGCCATGAACGTAGTCGATCTTCTCGGCGCCGCCTTCCTTCATGAACCCGTCCAGGAAGGTCTGTAACGTGCCCACCGGCAGGTTGGATGACGGATGATCGATCTCGATCACACCGAAATCTTTCCCGCCGCCGACTACGCCAATAGCTTGCCGCGGCCCGCGAGCATTGTCCACCGCCTTGACCATCGCTCCGGCGCTGGCAACCGGTGCATAGGTGAAGTTCGCGCCGAAATGGGTCTTCAGGCTGGCAAAGATGTCTTTCTTCAAACCAAACAGCACCCGGTGGATCGGCTCGAATTCCAGGCCTTCATCGTGCACATTCTCGATCTCGACCAGGGCATAACGCGCCGGGTGATTTAATCCCACCTGCGGCTTCATCTTTTCCCAGACGGCTTTCGCCGTGGCCAGAGAATGGTTGCCGTCGCCCATGGCAAACAGCAGGACCGGCTTCCCGGCGCTGATACTATATTTGGACGCGAAGACTTCCGGCTTTGCCAGCCCGCGCAGGGCATCGACCAGATTCGCTTCCAAGCCTGCATTGACCGCGTACCCGGTCAGATGACCGGAGCCGAGCATCAGGTCGAAATCGTAGAGCTTCTCCAGGCCAGCCTTGGCCTGCTCGACCGGTTCGATGACCGTCCGCTGGGGATCGTCGATCAGGACCAGGATGTGCGGCAGTTCCAGCGCCGCGCCGGTGCGGATCTTCATGCGCGGAGGAAGGCGCTCGATGATCGTCCCCTCGGTGGCGCGGATCAGGCTGGTGGAACCTTTGGTGTAATCGTAGCGCTCCAAATCGAGGCACAGGACGATACCGCGGCGGGTCTTGCCCAGGGCGGTCCGTTCGACATAGATCAGACCCTCATGCGGCTGGACAATGCCTTTGTCCAGGTATTCGCGCATGGTGGCCTGAATGGACTGGATACGTTCGGTCTCGCCCGGTTTCTCGAGGAAGACCTCGGGCAGGGTCAGTTTATAGGTGGAGGGGGCATCGCCAACCAGGTTTTCCACTTCCTGCCAGTACTCCGGCTGGGATGTGAACTGGTCGCAGGCAATCGTCGCCCATTTGGTCAGGTCGGTACCCGCTTTCGGCAGGTAGACCTGTGGGCTTTGGATACCGATATCTTCGTAGGTTTTCATAATCAATCCTGCAGGGGCACGATATATCGTGCCCCTGCAAAATATTATTTCTTCGCGAACTCGATCAGTTTCTCGGCCACTTCTGCGCCAACGCGGCCCTGGGCTTCCTTGGTCGCTGCGCCAATGTGCGGCGAGCAAATGACATTGTCCAGTTTGGCGAGTTTCCAGTCCGTGGGAGGCTCCTCGGCAAATACATCCAGTGCGGCAGCCGCGACCTTGCCACTGGTCAAGGCATCGTAGAGCGCCTGCTCGTTGATAATGCCGCCGCGGGCGCAGTTGACGATACGCACGCCGGTCTTCATCTTTTCGAACTGGGCCGCACCGATCATATCGGCGGACTCTTTGGTCTTGGGCAGGTGCAGGCTAATGTAGTCAGCCTTCGCCAGCAAATCATCGAGCGTGACCAGCTTGACGCCTTCGGCTTCCTTCACATACGGGTCATAGGCAATGACGGTCATGCCGAGGACGCTGGCTCGCAGGGCTACTTCCTTGCCGATGTTGCCAATGCCGATCAGGCCGAGGGTCTTGCCGCCAATCTCGTCGCCTTCGAAGGCCTTCTTTTCCCATTTCTCGGCCTTCATGGTCGAGGAGGCCTTGTAGAGATTGCGGGCCAACATGAACATATACCCGATCGCCAGTTCGGCCACCGAAGCGGACGAGGCTTTGGGCGTGTTCATGACGGTGATGCCCTTCGAGCGGGCATATTCGGCATCGATGGTATCCAGACCCACGCCGCCGCGCACGATCACCTTCAGGTTGGGACAAACATCGATCAGCGGCTGGCGGATCTTGGTCCGGGAACGCACGACACAGCCGTCGTACGCCGGGAGAACATTGGGTAGTTCTTCAGGAGTGATCTCGAAGTTCGTATCCACCGCCAGACCTGCAGCGCGCATCTTCTCGATGGCATCCATTTCCGTTTTGTCGCAGACAAGGATCTTCATAAGTGTCTCCTCTTGAGAATATAGGAAATTAAAAACCGGGCATTGCGGATCGTCTGTCCGCTATTCCCGGTCTATGGACGAGTGTCGTTCCACGAAATCATTGTAACATGGCATACTTGTCTGTCAACTGATTTCCATCCTATCGGGAGTGTGCCAATTGTTAGTGTGCGGAAACGACGCGCCTGGCTTATAATGAATTGTAAGACAATCAGATCCCTTCCTTCCAAATCACAGGAGATAAAAATGACCAAACGTGTTCACAATTTCAATCCCGGCCCGGCTGTGCTTCCGCTGGAAGTGCTCCAGCAGGCGCAGGCTGAACTGCTCGACTTCAAAGGCACCGGCATGTCGATCATGGAGATCAGCCACCGCTCGAAGGAATTCGAAGCGGTTGTGGCCGAAGCCCAAAGCAACCTGCGCGACCTGCTCGGCATCCCGGCCAACTACAAGATCCTGTTCCTGCAGGGCGGCGCCAGCCTGCAGTTCGCCATGATCCCGATGAACTTCCGCCCGACCGGTGCTTCGGCGGACTATATCGTCACCGGCACATGGAGCAAGAAGGCCTTCAAGGAATCGCAGAAACTCGGGACAGCCAAAGCTGCCGCCAATCTCGAAGCGGATAACTTCAACCACCTCCCGGCCCAAGCGGACCTGAAACTGGACCCGCAAGCCGCGTACCTGCACTACACCTCGAACGAAACCATCCACGGCGTGGAGTACTTCACCGAGCCGACCCCGCCCGCCGGTGTGCCGCTCATCTGCGACGCTTCTTCCGATTTCATCAGCCACCCGATCGACGTTTCCAAGTACGCCATGATCTACGCCGGGGCGCAGAAGAATGCCGGCCCCGCCGGAGTGGTGATCGCCATCATCCGCGATGATATGCTTGAGAAGGTTCCGGCCAACCTGCCCAACCTGCTGGACTACAAAGCCCTGGCCGAAGAGAATTCCCTGCTCAACACCCCGCCCTGCTGGTCGATCTACATCGTCGGGTTGGTGCTGAAGTGGGCCAAGGGCTTGGGCGGGCTGGAAGCCATCCAGAAGCGCAACCAGACCAAGGCCGGGCTGGTCTACAACGCCATCGACAACTCCGGCGGGTTCTACCGCGGCCACGCCAAAGCAGACCGCTCCCTGATGAACATCTCCTTCCGCCTGCCCAGCGAAGCGCTCGAAGAGCAGTTCGCCGGGGAATCCAAGAAGGCCGGCCTCATCGGTCTCAAGGGACACCGCTCCGTTGGCGGCATGCGCGCCTCGCTCTACAACGCCCTGCCCCTCGAAGCCGCCGAAGACCTGGTCAAGTTCATGAAAGAGTTCCAGCAGAAGAACGGATAGTTTCTTTTTCGCACAACACCATCCGGTATATCTTCATACCGGATGGTGTTTTTCTATACCGAACAAAGGAGTATCCATGAAACGAAACGGATTCGTCCTTTTAACGATCACAATGATTATCTCATTCGCTCTTGCATGTCAGGTCAGCCAACCGGCCGCGATAGCA
>CAZRCR010000255.1:0-4423 GCA_964598615.1 uncultured Anaerolinea sp. | reverse complement strand
GGATCCAGGTCTCGCGCTCGGTGACGATCTGGCCGCGGAACTCGCGCTTGGCCAGGGCGTAGCCCCAGTCCTTGAAAGCGCCTTCGGTGAACTTCATGATGTTGCCTTTGTGGACGAAGTTGACGCTCTTGCGCTTGTTCTCCAGCGCCCACTTCAGGGCGGCGCGTACGAGACGTTCGGTGCCTTCTACAGAAACGGGTTTGATGCCGATACCGGCTGTATCGGGGAAGCGGATCTTCTTGTATTCCTTGGGGAAAGCATCAGCGAACAATTGCTTGAATTTGGCGTTCTCTTCGGTGCCGTTGGCAAATTCGATGCCGGTGTAGATATCCTCGGTGTTCTCCCGGAAGATGACCATATCCACGTACTCGGGGTGCTTCACCGGCGAGGGCACGCCGTTGAAGTAACGCACCGGGCGCTGGCAGACGTACAGGTCCAGCAACTTGCGCAGGGCCACGTTCAGCGAGCGGATACCGCCGCCGATGGGCGTGGTCAGCGGACCTTTGATACCCACCAGGAACTCCTTGAACGCCTCGGTGGTCTCGTCCGGCAGCCAGGTCTGGAACATCTTGAACGATTTTTCGCCCGCGTAGACTTCCATCCAGTGGACCTTGCGCTTGCCGCCGTAAGCCTTCTGGACAGCCGCATCGAACACGCGTACCGACGCCCGCCAGATGTCGCGCCCGGTCCCGTCTCCTTCGACGAACGGGAGGATCGGTTCGTCCGGGACCTGTAACCTGCCGCCGCTAATCGTGATCTTCTCCCCGCCCGCGGGGACCTTGACATGCTGGTATGCCATCGTTTGCTCTCCTTTGGATAAGTTCGGTCTGAATTACAGCCTGCTGTATAGATCCTTGCACCTGTTTGGCGGTCGATTGCCTGCTCCACGGCAATTCTAACGTAGAAATTCGAGGCGCAAACAGTGACAAGGGTGGCGCTGATGATTAGATGCGCTTCCGGCGCGGATGTCGCGGGGACTTGGCGGCAACGACTGCGAGCTTGACCACAAAAAAACAGGCCCCGTTTCCGGGACCTGTTGTCGGTGGCGATGACGGGGATTAACCCACGAGTACGACGTTGGCAGCCTGCAAGCCCTTGGGGCCCTGCTCGATGGAGAACTCCACTTTCTGGTTCTCATCCAGGCGCTTGTAACCTTCCATGTTGATGGCCGAGAAGTGTACGAACACATCCTCGCCGCCATCGCGGCCGATGAAGCCGAAGCCCTTGGTGGCGTTGAACCATTTGACGGTACCGACGAAACGTTCTTCTGACATTTTACTTTCTCCTGCATATAAAATTATTGCGCCGGTTTGCCGCACTTCCGGCAACTCCCGACGCGCAACGGGCGCAAGGTTATCATGGCCGGGATGGTGTGTCAAGGGAAGAAAAACGCTCCTTTTGATTGCTGTTGACTTACCAATTTCCTTGTTGTCTGGAACACTAAAGTTATGGTGTATCCTCTTCAAATGAGTTAAAATCTTCATGATTGTGCAGGTCTTTCCCTGAAACAACGACCGAGGGTTTGCAGAATCCCGGATGTGGTTTTGTGATGTGGAGACCATGAACCATCGTGCTCTTTCCAGATCGCGGTCGAAAGATGTGAAGGAGTGGGGCCGGACTTCGGCCCTGTCGGTGCGCGGCAAGGATGCTCCGGTGGGAGGAGCGGCTGCGGGTGTTGTAGACATGTTCATGGTCCGGTTGGGGACGGGGGCGGGTGGATGTGTGTTTTCTTGCCGTATTTTGGAAATTGGAATCGAGGCGTTCCCATGAGCGAACCAGTCGACCTGTTCTTCGCGTCCATTGTGTTAACGGCCTTGTTGTCCGGCTTCCTGGCCTGGTATGCGTGGCGGCGTCCGCCGGAGCCGGGAGTGCGGGCTTTTGCCCTGATCGCATTGGCGGAAAGCCTGCTGGCTGCAGCGGAAGCGATCAGCATGACGAGCGCCACGCAGGCGCAGGCCTCGTTCTGGTTCAACGTGCGTTTCCTGTTCATTGCTGTTGTGCCCGTGCTGTGGCTGGTCTTCGCGCTGCAATACATGGGGCGCAGCGACTGGCTCTCGAAGCGCATCCTGGTGGGACTGTTCACCATCCCTGCCCTGACCCAGGCGATCTTATGGACGAACTCCCTGCACCACCAGTGGGTACGCCAGGAAGTGACCTTTGCCCAGACGGGCGGATTCTGGATCGCCGACACGGCGGCCCGGCAACCGGGGCTGTGGTTCCTGGTGTATGCTTTCTATACCACCCTGGTCATGCTGGCCGGGGTGGTCATCCTGCTGGTGGCGGCTGCCCGCAAGCGCAAACTCTACCGCGGGCAGGCGGCGCTGCTCTCGCTGGGGGCGCTGGTTTCGGCGGGCATTGGGCAGATCCCCACCTTCGCCCTGCTTCCGCAACTTGTTTTCAATCCGCTCGTCCCGGGGATCGGACTGGGGGACCTGTTCTTCCTGGCGGCGGTGTTCGGTTTCCGCTTCCTGGGGCGCACGCCTGCGCGTGATACCGAACCGCGCATGACACAACTGGACGCCTCGGATAAACGCTCCCTGGCATCCCTGGTGCTGGTTTTCCTCGTCTTTGTGACCGGCGTGATGTCCATCGCGTATTTCACGTACCAGGATTACGCCCGCCAGTTCCGCGCCCAGGAGGAACACCAATTGTCGGCGATTGCTGCCATGAAGATCGACGAGTTGGAAGACTGGCGCAGCGAGCGCCTGGACGATGCGAACCTGTTTTTCCAAAATGCGAACTTTTCTGCGCGGGTGAAGGATTTCATGACCGATCCATCCAGTGAAGAGAAACGCGTTGTTCTCGAAACCTGGTTGGTGAACGTGCTGGCTTCCCCGCATTATCGCGGTCTGGTGCTGCTGGATACCAATGGTCGGGCGGTGCTGACCCTGCCGCAGGATTCCGGCCTCCCGATCGAATACTCCCCCTCGGTTGCTCTGGATACCCTGCAAATTGGCGAAGTGGCCTTCCTGGATTTCCACCGCCATACGGAAACCGGTCCGATCCATCTTGCCCTGTTGGTGCCCCTGTATGATCCCGACGATACAGCCCAGCCGCTGGGTGTGCTTGTGCTGGTGATCGATCCCTACGTGTACCTGTATCCGTACCTGCAAAATTGGCCGCTCCCCAGCGGAAGCGGGGAAACTTTGCTCGTGCGCCGGGAAGGGGATGAGGTCGTTTTCTTGAACCCGCTGCGCTTTGCGCCGGATGCGGCCCTGGAACTCCATTTCCCGCTCGCCGAGGCCGAACTCCCGGCGGTGCAGGCTGCCCTGGGTCAGAGCGGTGTGGTGGAAGGGACGGATTACCGAGGCGTGGAAGTGCTGGCCAGCATCGCCGCGGTGCCGGAGACCCCCTGGTTCCTGGTATCCAAGGTGGACGCCAGCGAAGTGTATGCCCCGCTGCGGGTGCGCCAGTGGCAAACCCTGCTGTTCCTGGCCCTGCTCATCACGGCAGGCGGGGCGGGGTTGCTGGTGGTCTGGCGGCAGCAGCAGGCGCGCGGTTTCCGTACCAAACTGGAGAGCCTGGATGCCCTGCGTGCCAGCGAGGAGAAGTTCAGGAAAGCTTTCTTGATTACGCCTGATGCTGTGACGATCACCCGGCTGTCGGATGGGCGTATCGTTTCCGCCAACCAGGGATTTACCCAGACCCTGGGCTATACCGAAGCGGAAATACTTGGACAGTCCGCTGTGGCGCTCGGTATCTGGGATGATTTACAGGATCGTCGGAATATCGTGGCCAGTTTGCAAGAGCGTGGAGAAGTGGCGAACTATGAAGCGCGTTTCCGCACCAAACAAGGTGAGCTCCGCTATGGGTTGGTATCGGCGTCAGTGATCGAACTTAACGGCGAACCGCACATCCTCACCACCACCCGCGATATTACCGAGCGCAAACGGGTGAACCAGATGGTGGATGCCCGCCTGCGGCTGGTGGAATATTCCCTCTCTCATTCTTTGGAAGAGTTGATGAAGGCCACGTTGGACGAGGCCGAAATCCTCACCGGCAGTTTGATCGGGTTCTACCACTTCCTGGATGAAGACCAGATTACCCTCTCGCTCCAGGCATGGTCGACGCGCACCGAACGGGATTTTTGCCGGGCCGAAGGAAAAGGATTTCATTACCCGGTCGAGCAGGCAGGCGTGTGGGTAGATTGTATCCGCGAGGGCAGCCCTGTCATTCATAACGATTATGCCTCCTTGCCGCACAAGAAGGGCCTTCCAAAAGGCCATGCCGATATCCAGCGCGAATTGGTCGTTCCTGTGCTGCGCGGGAATGCGGTTAAAGCCATCCTCGGCGTGGGGAATAAGTCACAGGACTATACCCGGAATGATGTAGAGATCGTTTCAGAACTCGCTGACCTGGTCTGGGAGATTACAGTACGCAAACAGGCAGAAGAGACCTTGCGTGACAGCGAGACGCGTTTTTC
>CAZRCR010000254.1:0-4439 GCA_964598615.1 uncultured Anaerolinea sp. | reverse complement strand
ATGCGAGCAGGATGGGGTAGATGCTCATTGCTACCACGCCCCAGCCGGTAATTTTGTGATGTCCCACTTTATGTACCATGCGATTTAGCTGTGTAGACCCCAACAGGACGGTCAGGTAGAACAGCGCTGTGCCGATTCCAATGTTTGCGTCGCTCAAATGCAATACATTGACATTGTAGAGCGGGAAAATAGGAACGGCCAGGTATTGGGCGAGGTGAAAAACCAGCATGACCAAGAGGACACGTTTGAAGCCGGTTTTCCATATATCCAGCCGCAGTGCCGACTGCCATTCGCGGCGGCGTGCCTCCGCTTTTTGAGTTGTGGCCGGTTCCAGGTCAGCGGCGGATGCAGACTGGGAGGGAGCGCCGGGGCGCACGAAGTACAGGTGCAGAGTGCTCATTGCTGCTCCCAGGGAGCCGATTCCAAAGATGACCTGGTATCCAGCGGGGAAAGGCAGGTGGTCGAGCAGGTAACCTGCTCCCAGTGAAGATGCCATGAATGTGAGCGACTGAAGGACATTGCGGATGCCCACCACGTAAGCGCGCCATTCGGTCGGAACTGCGGATGCGAATAGGGCATTGAACCCTAATCCGAGAGCTGTGAGCGGGATGCCCATCAGGAAAGTGATTCCCACCAACGCCCAAATTTGTCCCTGGTGACCGAAAAGCCAGGGCAGCGGAATCCACAACAGGTATCCCAGCCGGTAAAGAACAGCTGTCCAGAAAACGGCTTTGCCAACCTGTCGTTTTTCGAGCCAGTTCCCGGCGGGGATGGAGAGCACCAAACTGACGAGCGCTGGTACAGCTCCCAGTAAGCCGATCTGCAAGCCGCTGGCTCCCAGGCGGGCGGCATATACGTTCAAAAAGTTGATGGCCGTTCCACTGAGAATGCCAAACCAGGCGATATCGAAATACAGATGAACGAAATTTCCCCGATATTCTTTCGGGATGGCGGTAGGACGAAAAAAGGCGCGTAGCATAGCCACGCGCCGATTATACCCGCACCCTATTTTATGGCTAGTTGTCCCATACGCCGGTCAAAATGAAGACACCTCCCTGACCATTTACACAGTAGCAGGTCTGGATGGCAAAAGGCATACTGTAATAGGTTTGGATGATATCCAAGGCTGTGAATTGCGCTGCGGTGGAAATATCCTGACCCCAGAAAACATACGGTTCCTGATATCCGCAGGTCTGCCCGTTGGGTGTACCCATGAACGCTACGCCATTGTTGATAACGAACCAGTCGATACTGTTGGAGCGAATGACTGCTACGTGTGTTCCGGCTTTAACGGAGTAGAGTTTATATCCTCCCAGATAATCGTGAATGAAATAGGCGCCATAGTTTTGATATGTGCCGTAGGAAGCAGTATCGCGCGTATTAGGCACTTGTTCCCAGCCCATGCCGTAGGCCTGGAAGGCAAACAATCCATCTGCCCAGAGACCAAGAACGCCCAACGCTCTCACTTCTGAGGCAAATGCATCCAAGCTGGGAACGCCGTTCGTACCCGTTTCAGCCACAGCTGATTCGGTGGGGACCGGTTCAGCGGTTGGCTCAGCGGTCGGTTCTGCAGCCGCTTCAACCACGAGATCGGATATAGCTTCTGGCTCTGCGGTCACCGAGCCGGGTCGAATGCCTGGTTTGGGCCACGGGTTGTAACTGCCATTCAGAGAATATCCACTTTCTGCGTTTGCCAGGGCATTCCCGGCTGGAACAAACAACAGGCTGATGCCGAGCAGGATTGCTATGATTTTCTTCATGTTGTTCCTCGCTTTCTGTTTCCTGCGCACCGACAAAAAAGCCTGTTAGGTCACAGGCCCGGGAGACGCTTGGGAATCAAGAAGCGGGAATCAAAGGAACAGTGGGTACTGCTCGACATTCTTTGTGCGTTCGGCGGCCTGGCGATCATGGGTACGGAGACCTTTAGACCCGTGGCTTTGCGTCCCTGCCTTTCGACAGGTTTGCCTTTATCGGTGCTTGGTAAGGTGCGGTTTGCAAGGAAACGAAAACGGACTGGTATAAACCAGTCCGCAAAAAGAAATTTCATTGTAAACAAAGCAAAAAACAATGCTTCGTGGCAATGATGGACTTTCGGCGGCCTGGCGATCATGGGTACGGAGACCTTTAGACCCGTGGCTTTGCGTCCCTGCCTTTCGACAGGTTTGCCTTTATCGATTTCCTTGCAAGGTTCTGCGCCCGGATGGGTTAAAATTCCAAGGCGATTTCTCTGTCCACACTATACCAGTTTCAACGACGGAAGACAACTGAAAACCAATTACGTTTTTGTTATCCCATATTTCAATCCTGTAAGTTGAGGCGGCCCATGAATTATCTAAAGCGCTTTTTCCTGCTTGATCCCAGGATCACATTCTTGAACCACGGCTCTTTTGGAGCGACGCCGCGTCCGGTTTTGCGCGCCTTTCGACGCTGGCAAATGGAGATGGAACGCCAACCGGTGGAATTCCTGGGGCGCCGTTTCGCGGACCTGATGCAGGTTGCCCGGGGTGAACTGGCTGCCTATCTCGGGACATACCCCGACAACCTTTTCTATGCCACGAATGTGACCGAAGCTCTGAACTCGGTGGCCCGGTCGCTGGACCTCGGGCCGGGGTACGAGGTCCTGGCAACCGACCACGAGTATGGGGCGCTTGACCGCACGTGGCGTTTCCTGGCGAAGAAGCGCGGTTTCACGTATATCAACCAGCCCGTCCCTATGCCTTTGACTACATCCAGCACATTTGTGGAAGCTTTTTGGGCGGGTGTGTCTCCAAGAACACGCATCATTTTCCTGAGCCATGTGACCAGTCCTACTGCATTGCGTTTCCCTGTTGAAGAAATTGTCCGTAAAGCACGGCAGGAAGGGATCCTCTCTGTTGTCGATGGGGCCCACGCGCCAGGTCAGATTCCCCTGCGATTGGATGAACTGGGGGCTGACTTCTATGGCGGCAATTTGCACAAGTGGCTGTGTGCGCCTAAAGGAGCTGGATTCCTGTATGCCCGGTCCGAGGTCCAGGAATTGGTCTAACCGTTGGTTGTTTCATGGGGATATGAATCGGATACCCCCGGGCCATCACGTTTTGTGGATTATCACGAATGGACCGGCACACGTGATATTTCTGCATACTTGTCTGTCCCAGCGGCTATCGAGTTCCAGCGTGCACATCATTGGGAGAATGTACATGCTGCATGTCATAGTTTGGTGATGGAAATCCGTGACAGAATTTGTGCCTTGACCGGGTTGCCGCCTCTGGCTTCCTCTGCCTTTTCGAACGGCTTGCAAATGTCCGCAGCACCTCTGCCCGAAGCAACGGATATCGCGGCGTTAAAGGTGCGCTTGTATGACAAATTTCGTATCGAGGTCCCTCTGATCGCCTGGAATGGAAAGAAACTGATCCGCATCTCGATACATGGCTACAATACCCGACGGGATGCGGATCGGTTGCTGGGCGCGCTTGGCGAACTACTCTGATCAGGGCGTCGGTTTGACCGAATCGATGATGGGTAGATAGACGGTATCGTAAAGAGCCTGGTATTCGTCTTTATGGCAGAAGAGCAGAACCACCAGTGCTCCGCCGCGGTCGTCAGCCATTGCCAGTTCCACCGGACGACCGTAGGAAGTGGTCTGGTACAGATCCCAGGTCAGGCCGTTGGCTTGACGGCTTCCGGTCTGGATGGGAGGTCCGTCGAAATCTCCGTAGCCATAGAGTTTCGATGAAAGCGATTCGAGCAGTTCTGTCGAGTTGTAATATGTACTTAGCACGGCAATCTGGGTTATGTCGAGGGGAGAGTTGTTGCGCAGGTAGATTCCGGGATAAAGCATATACCAATCGGTGGGCATCTTGGCGGTGAAGTCATAACCATTGATGGTTTCCAGTTCCAGCGGCGGGTTGCCTGTATAAGGGACGATGAACTCGATGCCCGTGATTTTCTTTAGACACGATTGATCGGGGGCGTGCACAGGATCCTCGAGGAAATCTTGTGCGATCTTCATGGCGCAGCCGGTTTCATCCCCTGCAGTGGGGACATGCCCCTGATTGGGGAACTCTATGTAATAGCTATTGCTCAGGTTCTCTGCAACCTGTTTCCCGTAGAAGGGCGGTGTGGCCGGGTCGTAGGCGCCTTCGATGACCAGAGCCGGGATGTCGCTGACCAAAGCATTGTTCTCACCCGACGCAGGAGAGGATGTTCCCCATAGGTCACAGGTTTCGAACATTTCGTCCGCGCCTCCCACAAAAGGCAGGCGGGCATACAGGCTGATGTCGAGGCTGGAAGCCAGCGCTTCTTCCAGGTCGGGAAGAGTAGTCGAAAGGACATGTTCGCGGCACATCATCGAGATGTATAAGCCAATGCTGATATCCTCGAAGGCAAAAGGCATTGAGGTTTGGGCTGCGATCAATGTGGAATAATCCCCGGCTTTGATGCGGTACACCGACTGGGCG
>CAZRCR010000253.1:0-4446 GCA_964598615.1 uncultured Anaerolinea sp. | reverse complement strand
GCCACAGGAACCTCTAAAGGTACAGCGCAACCCTGTTTGTATTATACTCAGATTGCATTCTTTTGTTATGTGATCGCCTGACTTCGATGCGGCTGCAGTTTCACACGTGGAGAAAGCATGGCACCCATCCTGTTTCACATCGGTCAGTTGGAAATCCCTTCCTACTCGGTGTTCCTGTCCATTGGTGCGCTGGTGGGCTGTTGGATTGGCTGGCGGGAAAGCATAAAACTTGGTTATTCCAGACGCCACCTGGCGGTTTTCTTTGTCATCGTGGTTCCCCTGGCCCTGCTCATGGGCCTGGCCAACGGGGTAATGTTCTCGCAGAATTTTTACTGGGGGGTCAGGCATGGCCAGGTGATCCTTTCCGGTGGCCTGGTCTCTTACGGGATCATTTTTGCGGTCCTCGGCGCGGTCTATCTTTACACAAAAAAGAACGGCGGTCCGCTCGGAAAGACGCTGGACGTGGCGGCCGTCATCCTGCCAGTGCTGCTGGGCTTCACCCGGATCGGATGTCTCCTGAATGGTTGTTGTTATGGCGTGGAAACGGATGGTTTCGGGGGTGTGTACCTGCCCAATATCTACGGTCAGTGGGCGTATCGTTATCCCACTCAACTCCTGCTGCTGGCCCTGGATATTGCCCTCTTCACCGGCCTGTGGTTTTACCGCCGCAGCGGCGCGGCGGCCGGCCGGGCGACCCTTGCCTTCCTGTTCTGGTTCGGGCTGGGACGCCTGCTGATCGATTCCCTGCGCGACCTGCAACCGGTCCTCGGTCCGTTCGGGTTTCACCAACTGATGGACATGGCCTTCGTGCTCGGGGCGGTCATCATCATGATCTGGTCCCGCCGCGCCCACCGTTCCCCCAATCCCAACTCATAAGATTTCATGCACTCCCTGTTCGCGTAAAATCGCGGCGCAGCGCTCAACGTGTTTCGCGTCCGGCGGGCGGACCTGGGGCAGGGTGTACTCCCGCCCGAGACCGGCGTATTTTGCTTCGGCGATATTATGATAGGGGAGAAGTTCCACCGGCGGGACATTTGGCAATGCAGCGAGAAATTCCCCCAGGGTGCGCAGATTGGCTTCATCGTCGTTGATGCCCGGCACGAGCGGCACACGGATCTGGATGCGGCTCCCGGCCGCGGACAGTTTCTGCAGGTTCGACAGGATGTCCGTGTTCGAGACGCCGGTCCATTGGATGTGGCGGGCATCGTCCATCAGTTTCAGGTCGTAGAGGAACAGGTCCACGAGCGGGCGGATTTCGGCGAGCACCGGCCAGGGGGCGTAGCCGGAGGTATCCACAGCCGTGTGCAGGCCGCGGGTCCGGCAGGCGGTTAGCAGGTCCAGCAGGAAGCGGGGCTGGGCGAGCGGTTCGCCGCCGGTGAAGGTCACCCCGCCGCCGGATTGTTCATAGAAAACCTGGTCCTCTTCGATGCGGGCCATCACCTGGTTCACGGACAGTTGTTCGCCCACCAGTTGGCGCGCCTCGGATGGGCAGACTATGGCGCACTTTCCACAGGTGGTACAGCGTGCCCGGTCCACGCCGTACAGGTTGTCGATGGCGTCCGGCTGGCAGGCCTCCACGCACGAACCGCAGGCGATGCAGCGGCCCGAACGCAGGAGCAGTTCGGGCCGGTAGGACTGGCTTTCGGGGTTGTGACACCACGCGCAGGCCAGTGGACAGCCCTTGAAGAACACCGCAGTGCGGATGCCGGGGCCGTCATGGATGGAATATTTGCGGATGTCGAAAAGGATGCCGGAGGTCACACAACTACCTGTAAATCAGATTTCCGCAGCCAACTGGCTGATGGTCTCCTCGAGGGTCAGTACCTTGCCGTAGGATTTGAGCGCCGCCAGGAAGGCCTTGTGGACGTGGTCGGCGGGGATGGCTGTCTCGCCGTAGGTCAGGGTGCGCGTGGCGCAGGCGTCGGCCACCACAACCACCTGGAAGCCCAGGTCGGCGGCGGCGCGGGCGGTGGCGTCCACACACATGTGGGTCATCATGCCGGTGATGATCACGCGTTCCACGCCCCAGCCGCTTAGCAGCTCGAGCAGGTTCGTTTCGCGAAAAGAGTTGGGGAAGTGTTTCTGCACCAGCGGCTCGCCCTCGAAGTGGGCGACCGAATCGTGGATGTCCGCGCCGCGCGTGCCGGGGAGGAAGAACGTCGCTCCGGGGCGGGTGGAAAGATGTTGGATGTGGATGTGCGGCAGATCGTGTTCGCGGAAGCATTGCAGCAGGGCGTAAGCCTTCCTGGCGGCTTCGAGCGTGCCTTCCAGTTCCATTGCCCCACCGGGGAAGTAGTCATTCTGGATATCGATCAGCAGGAGGGCGGTTTTCATGGGATCATCCTTGTAGAGCTACCGGGTTGACCAGTTTGCCGAGGCCTTCGATCTTGACCTCGACACTGTCACCTGGTTTGAGCGGGCTGACCCCGGCCGGGGTGCCGGTGAAGATCAGGTCGCCCGGTTCGAGGGTCATGACCGAAGTGATGAAAGCGATCAACTGTCCCACGTTGAAGACCATGTCGCGGGTGGATGCCATCTGGCGCGGCTGTCCGCTGACCTTGCAGGTGATGACCGCGTCTGACGGATCGAAGTCGGTGTCGATCCACGGGCCGAAGGGGCAGAAGGTGTCAAAGCCCTTGGCGCGCGTCCACTGGCCGTCCGTTTTTTGCAGGTCGCGAGCGGTCACGTCGTTGCCGATGGTATACCCGTAAATGTATGCCTGGGCTTCCTCGGCGATGACGTTGCGGCCGCGCTTGCCGATCACCACCACCAGTTCAGCCTCGTGCTCCACCTGTTGTGACTGCGGCGGCATAACGATGGTATCTCCGGGGTTGATAATGGAAGACGGCGGCTTCATGAAAATGAGCGGGATCTTGGGAACTTCGACGTTGTGTTCCTTGGCGTGCTCCACATAGTTGCGCCCGATACAGATAATTTTGGATGGCTGGGCGGGGGCGAGCAGTTTGACGTCAGTGAGCGGGGTTTCGGCTTCGTGTCGGCGGTATTCGCCGAAAAGGTCGCCTTCGATGGCGCCGACCTTGTTTTCAAGGATCCACCCGTATTGGGGGGCTTCGTTCTTGGTTTGATAGCGGACAATGCGCATGAGAGTCTCCGGGGAATAGGGTACTAAAAGTGTAACACAGTTGGAGAATTCTCGGTATAATAGCGACCGTTAGGGCGCATACCACTTCGTGGCACTCGTAGCTCAGTTGGTCGCGAAGCACCCTTTAGGGTTGAGCGTCTCACAATTGAACAGTACGTTTGGGCGCATAGCTCAGTTGGTTAGAGCGTCTCTCTTACACAGAGAAGGTCAGGGGTTCGAGTCCCTTTGCGCCCACAAAAAACCGCCGGAAGGCGGTTTTCGTTTTGTAGTGAGGATGGGCGCATACTGCTCCGCAGCACTCGTACCACTTCGTGGCACTTGTAGCTCAGTTGGTCGCGAAGCACCCTTTAGGGTTGAGCGTCTCTCTTACACAGAGATCCCCTACGGGGAGAATCAGGTCAGGGGTTCGAGTCCCTTTGCGCCCACCAAAAAACCGCCGAAAGGCGGTTTTTATTTTAAGAGATTGGCGGGTTGCTTCGCCCCTATAACCGGATTAGCAAGCTTTTTTGAAGGTTTTCTTATCAAGGAAGCGGGTCGATCTTGAACATATCGAAACTTGGACAAGGCGTATCGCTGTGGCATAGGATCAGCAGGCCAACCGCCGTTTTCTCGTAACCTGGAACGGTAACCCGTTGGATTTCCGCTCCGTTCACCCTGGCAATGAAGGTGTCTTCATGTACTTCGATGGACAGGTTTGAGCCAGGAGGGATCGAATATTCGCCGAAGCCTTCGAGATTATAAACGTCATCAACACTCATGTTGATGTTAGCAAAAGCAAAGCTGCTATCATACAGAAACATCCCCAAATAAGGAGGAACATCGTAAGGCGTTAAGAACAGGATGGCGGCAACACGACTCTCCCCTGGAGCGCTTTCGAGGTATATTTCCATGCTAACGAGGTAGTCGGAATAGTATGAACCGGAAAGCGAACTGATGTCGAATCTGGCGCTGGATGCGTCTTTTGGCTTGACAGTGTACCGACCATCCACAATCACCCAATCACCGGAAAAGATTTTCCAGAAGGAACTGGCCTCGTCGTTGAAATCATCGTAAAACGGCAGGGACAGCGTTGCCGTAGGGGAAGGTTGCGGGGTGGGCGTGAAGTCAATCGTAGGTGTGAGCACTGCCGTTTCGGATGGAGATTCCTGTTCCAAGGCACATCCAGTACTCCCCGCCAGGAGCAACAAGACCACTAAAAGAGAAGTGGGGAACAAGGATTTGCTGTCGCCGGATTGCTTGACGGATTTCATAAATGCTTTTCTCCTGCTGGTTTGGTAGGAGCGTCGAGAATAACATGCATCTTTTTGAAACGTCAAGATTATCTGGGGAATGGTCTTGAATAC
>CAZRCR010000252.1:0-4463 GCA_964598615.1 uncultured Anaerolinea sp. | reverse complement strand
ATGGTCTGCGCCCGAATCGGCAACGCCGGGGGTGTCGTCCTCGGCCTGGGCGAGGGCGAGAATTTCATCGCCAGCGACATCCCGGCCATCCTGGAACATACGCGCCGCGTCGTCTTTCTGGAATCACGTCAGATGGCGATAGTCACGCGCAATGCCGTCAGCCTGGAAACGATCGATGGTGCGGCGATCCGGCCCGAGGTCCATACCGTGGCCTGGGACTCGGTTGCCGCCGAAAAAGGCGAATACCGCCACTTCATGCAGAAAGAGATCCACGAACAAGTCCGCTCGCTGACCGACTCCCTGGCCGGGCGCGTGGACTTCCAGTCCGGCACCGTCCGCCTGCCCGAACTCAACCTGACCCCCGAACTGGCGCGCAAGATCGAGCGCATCGTCATCACCGCCTGCGGCACCGCCGCCTACGCCGGGATGGTGGGCAAGTACCTGATCGAGCGCATCGCCCGCATCCCCACCGAGGTGGTCATCGGCTCGGAACTGCGCTACAGCGACCCGATCCTGAACGAGAACACGGTTGTGCTGGCTATCTCACAATCCGGCGAAACCGCCGACACGCTGGCCGCTATGGAGGAGGGACGCCGCAAGGGCGCGGTGTTATGGAGCATTGTCAACGCAGTCGGGTCCCAAGCAATGCGGATCGCGGACGGCTCCATATCGATGCAAACCGGACCCGAGATCGGCGTCGCTTCGACCAAGGCCTTTACCGCCCCGCTGGTAGACCAGTACCTGCTGGCCGTGTTGCTCGCCGACCTGCGCGGTGTGCTGGACGAGAAGTCCCGCCGCCAGTTGGTGGCTGACCTGCGCCTGATCCCCGACATCGTGGGCCGCGCCCTGACACGCGAGCCCGAAGTAGAAAAGGTGGCGCATGCTCTGAAAGATGTACGCGACTGCCTTTACCTGGGGCGCGGCATCAATATGCCAATTGCATACGAAGGCCCACTGAAGCTGAAAGAAATTTCCTATGTTCATGCCGAAGGCTACCCGGCAGGCGAAATGAAACATGGGCCTATCGCCCTGATCGATGAGAACATGCCGGTGGTGGCACTCACCCCGCGTGACCCGTGGTATGAAAAGATGGTCAGTCAAATCCAGCAAGCCAAGGCACGCGGCGGAACGGTTATCGCCGTGGCGACGGAGGGCGACGACCTGGCCGCATCCCAAGCCGATCATCTGTTATGGGTGCCGGAGTGTCCATGGATGCTCTCCCCAGTAGTGACGGTCATCCCGCTGCAATTGCTGGCCTACCACATCGCCGCCATCCGCGGCCTGGATGTAGACCAGCCAAGGAACCTGGCAAAAAGCGTAACTGTTGAATAAATTAAATCCTCCCGGTGCTTTGTTCCGGGAGGATTTTTTTGTATAATGATTTAGTTATCCATGCTTATTTGGAAAGAGGCAGCGCTTATGGATCAACGCATTTTTATCAGTTACTCCCGCACCGATGGGGAATTTGTCAAACGACTGATCGCAGATGTGATCAATCAGGGACTCAACATCTGGCTCGATCAGCGCGATATCGCCGCCGGTCAACGCTGGGACCGGGTTATCGAACAGGCACTCCAGGAGTGCGATATCTTCGTGGTGGTGCTCTCTCCCAATTCAGTCGCGTCCGAGAACGTGTTGGATGAGATTTCCTTCGCCATCCAGGAAAATAAGCGCATCCTCCCTGTCCTATACCAGAATTGCGAAATTCCCTACCGTATTGCCCGCGTTCAATTTGTGGATTTCCGCGGCGAATATGAACCTGCTCTGCACCATCTGGTTGCCGAGGTTCGCAACCTTCCACACGCGCAACCGGCAAAAGCGAAACCCGTACGGCGTACGTGGATGATCGTTCTGTGGGTCCTGATAGCCTGTGTATTTATTCCGGCCTGTTTGGGAGGCGGCTATTGGTTATACAAGAACCTGTTCCAGCCAACCCCCACCCACATCTTTGAACCTACAGAACCACCAGTTACAGAGCCTTCGGTCAGCGAAGTTCCACTCTCTCCAACAGAGATCAACCCCGATCTGCCGCCAACCTTTGGGAACGTGATTAACCTGGAGGCTTGGTTCCTGAACGATCCGCAAATGTTCTACTTCCAGAGCGGCGGACCGGTAAATCTGTCCTACTTGATCGATATGCGCACGAGCAATCCCTGCAATGGTTATGCCAGCGAAGCGCCGAACATGATCATCAATATGGCCGGGGATAGCAATATCCTGAAGTTCCTCTACAAAACCAGCGACGGCAATCCAGCCACACTTGTGCTCCAGATGCCGAACCGGGAGGTGATATACTGCCCGGCATCATCCGACCAATCTGAATGGGTCTTCGATCAGGCTCCAGCCGGAGAATATCGAATCTGGATCGGCACCTTTGGCAATAATGCACAGGACGGGATCCTCTATATTACACATGATGAATTCTTCTATCCCTAAAGGACAAATATGTCTGGCAAACACACTCTTGGAGAATTGAATGAACTTGCGATCGCTCTGGAGCATTCAGCCGAAACCATCTATCGCGGCCTGGGCAAAATGTTCCCGGATGAACCCGAAGTGGTCCTGTTCTGGAACATCTATGCCAACGAAGAGGCAAAACATGCCCAATGGCTAGAGGAATTGCGTGCCAGCCAGTCCGATATCCAACTCGGCAAGCCGATCGACGAAATCCTCGTCGAAGCTGCCTTGAACCTGCTGAAAAAGAATCCAGATACTATACTCGCCTCGGTCAACAATCTGGAAGATGCTTTCCAATTGGCCGTCTTTTTTGAAAGCTCGGAAACCAATGTAATCTTCAATTTTTTGATCACCGACTCCAAACTGGCCAGCAAAGCAAAAGATTTCCTGCGCACACAGCTAAATACCCATATCGAACGGCTGGACAGGGAGTTTCCCAAAAAATTCCAGACAGGGCCCAGCCGGATCGCCATTCCCGCAAAGAAAATTGGATAGCAACAGGCAGGTAATCGAAATAAAAAAGTCAGGGCAGTTGCCCTGACTTTTTGCATTCTTATCTGGCACGTTTCAACTTCACAGCGCAAATTCCCGCCGCGATTATCCCGACCATTCCCCAGATCGCCAGATATAACGTATACGGCATTGCCATCAGCGGACGGGACATGAAACAGAATGTCTGCGCGTTGTTGCTGGTGACTGAGTCTGTCCCCGCCAGCCAGAGACGGGAGTACTGCCAGGGTTCATCCACTACCCATAAATTTACCCACATACCAGCGTCCTGATAAGCACGAATCCTGCGCAACGATAAGCCATAGGCGCTGTTAACGATCTGGTAGCCATCGGTCAACAAGGAATCCGGTGCGGGAGGAACATCCGTGTACCCTATACCCCGGGCCAGTATGGCGTCTGGCAACACAGCTTGAACAGCAGGAATCTCTGCGGGCGTTGCCAGTATCCAGGTCTGATTGGTAATACCAGCATTCCGAATCTCTTCCAACGTTTGTGTTAAGGCAACATCCGCGTACGGCTGATCTGCCGTTGGAATTCGCAGATCATAGATGAAATGCAAATTATTATCCCGAATAAATTGAACCGTTTCCGCTAACGTTGGAATGGAATTGTCCGGAAATCGCAGATCTCCATAGTCTGCCGGAATCACTTCAAGCTGGGAAAGTTCATCCCAGGTAAAACTCCCGGCAGATTCGTTTTCCCGGCCAGGAAAAATTGTTTCTACATTTGTGGTGCGTTCCAGGGTCGCGTCATGCATAAGGAAAAGCATGCCATCAGAACTGATTGTAATATCAGTTTCTATCCCATAAATATCAAAAATGCGCACCCCCATCATGGATCCGAGAGTATTTTCCATCTCCAGATCGGTGGTACCACGATGGGCGATCAGCAAAGGTTTTTCTGGCATTGCGCTACGATATACATTCCCCGGGGGCATAATGACGGGAATCATCCACAGAACCAGCAAAATGACTAGGGGTAAAACATTCTGCATGCTCTTGATCTTTACCCACCCCGGTATATACCAAGCCAAAATGAGCAAAATGCCTGCATCAATAAAAATGCGGAAGTACTGAAGCAGCTGTCCAACCCGATAAAGCTGAACTGGATTTTTCAGAAACAGAACGATAAAACTGCCATAGAAAAAGATCAGGAAGAAAGTACCAATGGCAAGGTAGAGCCATGTAGGCCCGGCTCGGCGGGCATTCTGACGGAGTAGCAAGCGCGCTGCGCTCCACAAAGCCACCAACCCGGCAAAGATCATGAAGAGCAAAAGATAATCAGCCCGATAACCAATAGCTCCAACCAAAAACTCGTTAAGCGTTTTTTGGAACGACAGATTGGTCAACCAAAAAACAAGGAAAAGGATGGCATGGATAAAGATAGCGATGATCATGGCGATTCCTTTCAGCACGGGAGGAATACAACAAGTTTATATCATTAGGACTTTCGCTCATGCAGGGCAAAAGGCATGAATATGTGGTTGGCGGAGTTCG
>CAZRCR010000251.1:0-4465 GCA_964598615.1 uncultured Anaerolinea sp. | reverse complement strand
ACCCGGTTCTCTATTTATCGGTTCTTCTACTCTGAAAGGTAAAAAATCATGAAATCCGTCAACACCATCGACGAATACATCGCCGCCTTCCCGCCTGAGGTCCAGGAACGTTTGCAAGCCATGCGGACCACCATCCACGCCGCCGCGCCGGATGCCACGGAAAAGATCAGTTACCAGATGCCAACGTTCTACCTGAATGGCAATCTGGTCCATTTCGCAGCCTTCCAGAACCATATCGGCTTCTACCCCGTGCCAAGCGGCATCGAAGCGTTCCGGGAAGAACTATCCGTGTATCCCCAAGGGAAAGGCTCGGTCCAGTTCCCGTTTGATCAGTCTCTTCCCTTGGACCTGGTGCGGCGCATTGTTGAGTTTCGGGTTGCGGAGAACCTGAAAAAAACAAAGAAGAAATAAGATGCAAATCCCCGGCCTGAACTGCCGGGGATTTTCTTACCCCCACCCCTACCCGTCCTCCCCCAAATACGACACAAAACTTTGTCTGAAGATTCAAAATTAGGATTGTCGTATTTGGGGGAGGTGGCCGAAGGCCGGAGGGGGCCGATTTTCTTACACTCTTCATACGACAAAATAGGACAAAATTGGTTAGAATAAAAATATGGATAAACAAAAGCTGATCTTCCTGCTTATCAACCTGCTTGGCGGGATCGCCGTCATCGGCAGTTACGTGCTGGGACTGCGCGCCCATCCCGGTCAGACCGAGGCGCTTTGGGGTGGCGTGCCGGTGAGCATCCGCCCCTTCTATGGCATCAACATGCTCTTCGCGGCGGCAGGCTATCTTGCCATCTTCTTTATCCTGCTCCTGCGCGTCGACCCGTCCATAGCGACCATCGGCAAACTGCCGTTCTGGACCCTGAACCTGGTCTATCTTCTCATCCTCGTTCCCTCGGCGCTGTGGATGTCGTTGACCTTTTCCGTGGCTGACGGTTACACGCTTGGGCGCTGGGCAGCGGTCGTCAGCGTGCTGGCACTGACGGGGTTGGCGTCCATTGCCCTGCTGGTTTCGGTCATCGCCCTGACGCCCCGCCTGCCTACCCCGCTGTTCTGGGTCACGGTCATTGGCGGCATCTTCCTCGTCCTGCAGACCGCCGTGCTCGACGCCATCGTCTGGACTTCGTATTACCTGAAATGAACCGTCCCCACATCCACATCAACGTTGCCATGAGCGCCGACGGCAAAATCGACACCGTCGCCCGCAAAGGTTCGGCTATCTCGTCGGCAGAGGACAAGCGCCGGGTGGACGAACTGCGCGCCAGAGTGGACGCGGTGCTTGTCGGCGGGAATACCCTGCTCGCCGAAGACCCCAAGCTGACGGTCAAATCCGCCGACTTGCGGGCTGGGCGCATCAAACGAGGATTACCGGAGAACCCGGCCAAGGTTGGGGTGGTGTCGGTCGTAGGGGCGGGGTTTATCCCCGCCCGGAAAGGGCGACCACAAGGGTCGCCCCTACAAAATTTTCTCACCACCGGCCCGGCACAGCGGCTGATCTACACCACCGCCCGCACCCTGCCGGAAACAATCACACAGCTCAAAGAAGCCGGGGCCGAGGTCTTCGTCATGGACGAGGAACGCGTCGACCTGGCGTCCATGCTCGAAGCGCTCCATGAGCTTGGGATCCGCAAACTCATGGTGGAAGGCGGAGGTACGATCATCGCCGAGTTCTTCCGTCTTGGCCTCGTTGACGAACTGACCATCTACATCGCCCCGAAGATCTTCGGCGGCGCGTCTGCCCCCAGCCTGGCCGACGGCCCGGGCTTTTTTGCCGAACAGGCTCCCGGTCTCGCACTTGTATCGGCAGGAAAGTTCGACGAGCAGGGTGGCGTCCTGCTCCATTACAAAGTCCAAAATACACGCGACGCTTGAACCGTGACGCGTGACACCGAAAAACAGGAGAACACCATGGGTCTCACCCACATGAAGATCAAAGAACTGCTTGACGAAAACGCCGCCCACGAATGCGAAGGCGTTGGCCCCGACCACGTCTGCGTGCGCATTGCCGCCATTGCCGAAATGCCCAGCCGCTTTGGCGATTTCCACATCGTGGCATTCTACAACAATAAGGACAACAAGGAACACGTGGCCATCGTGCGCGGCGACGTGACCGGCGCCGAGGACGTGCCGGTGCGCGTCCACTCGGAGTGTCTCACCGGCGACGTGATCGGTTCGCTGCGCTGTGACTGCCGCGACCAGTTGGAAAGCGCCCTGCGCATGATCGGCAAGATGGACAAAGGCATCCTGCTCTACATGCGCCAGGAAGGCCGCGGCATCGGGCTGGTCAACAAGATCCGCGCCTATGGCCTGCAAGAGCACGGCTATGACACGGTGGAAGCCAACATCGCCCTCGGCTTCCGCGACGACGAACGCGAGTACAGCGTGGCCGCCCACATGCTCGAGTCGCTCAAGGTCAAGTCCATCAAGCTCATCACCAACAACCCGAAGAAGATCGAAGACCTGACCAAGAACGGGGTCAAGGTCACCGGGCGCATCCCGCACATCATGGAAGCCAACCAGTACAACCGCTTCTATCTCGAGACCAAGGCGCTCAAATCCGGTCACATGATCGACCTGCACGGCAAGGAACATCTACCCGAACAGGCCGACCCGCCCATCGTGGAAGGCATGGATCAGGAACAGCTCGACCTGATCACAAAACTGTATCTTATATGATCTGGTAGGGGCACGATGTATCGTGCCCCTACGCAATTGGAGGTTTATATGTCCCTCGAAAACCGCACCGCCGTTATTACCGGCGCGACCGGCGGACTGGGTTCCGTCCTGACCCGCGAACTGGCCGCCCACAACGTCAATTTAGCCCTGCTGGACATCGATGCCGCCAAACTTGCCGCGTTGACCAGTGAACTGTCCCTGCCCGAGTCCCGCTTCCTGGCGCGGACCGTGAACCTGCTCGCCCCGTCTGAGACCACCTCCGCCGCTGAAGCGGTGAAAGCCAAATTCGGGCACATTGACATCCTGCTGCACGTGGTCGGCGGCTGGACCGGCGGCAAGACGCTCGTCGAAACCCCCGCCGAAGACCTGACCTTCATGCTCAACCAGCACGTGTGGACGAGTTTCAACGTCACCCAGGCCTTCGTGCCGCACCTGTTAGCCAACGGCTGGGGACGCGTGGTCATGGTCACCTCGCCCTTCGCCGCCCGCCCCAACGCCAAAGGCGGACCATACGCCATCGGCAAGGCCGGGCAGGAATCGCTCATGCTGACGCTCTCTCAAGAACTGAAAAGAACGGGCGTCACTGCCAACCTGGTGCAGGCCAAGACCATCGACGTGAAACGCGAGAAAGTCTCCGCCCCCACGCCCGAGAACGCATCGTGGACCACTCCTGAGGAACTGGCCTCCGCCATCCTCTACCTGCTCTCTGACGAAGCAAGCACGGTCAACGGGGCAAAGATCCCGTTGTTTGGGTCCTACTGATAAATAGATGGGGTGCAGTCCAAATTAAATCCGCACTCTTTTTTTATTTCTGCCTCCGGTGGGAAAAGTATGGTTGCTATGAACGGGTATAATCAAATCATCAAATTCGCACCCCCATCGGAGAAAAAATGGATAAAGCTGATAGTCAAGCCCGCGCTAACAAACCCCGAAAGCTCACCTGGCTGCCCTGGGCTGCAGGGATACTGCTCCTGGCGACCATTTTGACCTTCTTCCTTTTTGGCAAAGAAATTCTTGGGACACCCGTCGCGGCGCCCCCGTCACAGGCCGAGATCGGTTCGACCTGGATCCGTCCGGCGGATGGAATGGTGATGGTGTTCGTCCCAGCCGGGGAATTCTCGATGGGAAGCGACCAGCACGATGACGAACAACCGGTTCACCTGGTTAATGTGGACGCTTTTTGGATCGACCAAACCGAAGTGACCGGTGCGATGTATGCCCTGTGTGTTGAGGCGGGTGCTTGCCAGCCGACCGATCCGGGCACGACGGAGCAGCTCGATAACGCTCCGATCCTCTTTGCCACCTGGAGCGACGCGCAGACGTATTGCGCCTGGACCGGCGGACGTCTCCCCACCGAAGCAGAATGGGAGTATGCCGCGCGGGGCACGGATTCCAGAATATACCCCTGGGGAAACGAAGCGGTCGACTGTTCGCTGGTCAACTATTGGGGTCAGGATGGCGGGTGCGTTGGACAAGCCAATATTGTTGGCAGTCTCCCGGGCGGGAAAAGCCCGTACGGCGCGCTGGATATGTCGGGGAACGTCTGGGAATGGGTCAGCGACTGGTATGCTCCCGGCTATTATGCAGACTCGCCTTCCGAAAATCCCCAGGGACCTGCGGAAGGCATCTACCGGGTGATCCGGGGCGGCTCCTGGGCCACGACCGAGGACAAGGTCCGCGCCGCGGACAGGAACAGAGAAGAGGCCAGCGGAAGGCACAACGATATTGGCTTCCGCTGCGCAGTGCCGAAATGACCCCTTAAAAGCAAAATTATAGTTGTTTC
>CAZRCR010000250.1:0-4483 GCA_964598615.1 uncultured Anaerolinea sp. | reverse complement strand
GTAGGCACCTCGAACCGCCCGGCAGAGGAGGTGGTGAGAGCATTGCCGCGCGTCAGGGCGTTGAAGATGGTGGTCTTGCCGGATTGCGGAAATCCAATAATGCCTAGTTTCATTTCGTCCTTTAGTTGTGGTAAAATTTGGGCGCTCTGAACGCAGGAGTGGAGGAACTGGCAGACGCGCACGACTCAAAATCGTGTACCCGGAGGGTATGAGGGTTCGATTCCCTCCTTCGGCATTATATCAAACTTAATCCCTTTGTCGGGGAGTAGCGCCCGCACTTTTGCGGGACAGGTTGATCGTCAAGACGGAGAACACATCCCGGTCACCTGTGCGCATGCACCCAACGCGGGTGCTCCAGCGTTCGCGAGACCGCCAATCTGGCTGGTCTCGCGTTTTGTTTAACAAATGGAGATGTGCATGAAAAACCCGGCAATCTTTCTGCTTTTGGATGTGCTGATGGTGCTCGGTTACGGCCTCGCAGTATTGGTCAATCTATTCCGGCGCATCTTCCGCCGTACAAAAGTGTAATTTCTTAGTTTTGCGCTACGGTTTGGGCATGGATGGGATAAAATAATCTGAAATCCCATTGCCGGACCGGAGGAATGCCTATGCCTGCCACGAATGATATTCTGGCCGTCATCCTTGCGGGTGGACGCGGTTCCCGCCTCTACCCCCTGAACAAATTGCGCTCCAAACCGGCTGTGCCTATTGCCGGGAAATACCGTTTGATCGACATCCCCATCAGCAACTGCATCAATTCCGGCATTTTCCGCATCGACGTTCTCACCCAATTCAATTCCCATTCCCTGCACCGTCACATCAGCAGCACGTATAACTTCGACAAGTTCCACACCGGCTTCGTAGAAATCCTGGCCGCCGAACAAACCTTCGAAACTGCCAACTGGTGGTACCAAGGCACAGCCGACGCCATCCGCAAGCAGTTGTTCCAGATCAAGGCTGCGCGCGCCCAATATGTGCTTATCCTTTCAGGCGACCACCTCTACCGCATGGACTACGCTGCGCTGGCCGAGTTCCACTGGGAGCATCGTGCTGACATCACAGTGGCCGTCCAGCCGGTGGGCATGGATGAAGCGCCGCGCCTTGGCATTCTCAAGCGTAATCCCGATTGCCGCATCAGCGACTTCGTGGAAAAACCCAAAGACCCGGCAGTGCTGAACCAACTCGTTAGCCGGGAGGACCAGGAACGCCCGCTGCTCTGCTCAATGGGCATCTATCTGTTCAACACAGATGTACTGATCGATCTTGTCCAGAACAACCCCGGCTACGATGACTTTGGCGGCGACATCATTCCTCATGCCATCAAAACCCATTCGGTCTTTGGGTATGACTTCGACGGCTACTGGCGTGACATTGGAACGATCCGCGCTTTTTACGAAACCAACCTGGACCTGACCACTGCCAACCCGCCCTTCAACTTCTACGACACCGAGCATCCCATTTACACCCACTCGCGCTTCCTGCCAGGCTCCATTGTGGAAGACAGCAACCTGAAAGATGTCATGTTGACGGAGGGCTGCCGCATCCAGAAAGCCGAGATCACTCATTCGGTTGTGGGTGTGCGCTCTGTGATCGCCGCGGGGACGGTCATCAAAGACAGCATCCTGATGGGGTCCGATTACTACTCGCCCGAGGTCAATGCTGACACCAGCAAACCGCCCATCGGCATTGGTCCACGTTGCCACATCGAAGGCGCCATCATCGACAAGAATGCCCGTCTTGGCGCGGACGTTGTCATCCGTCCCTTCCCGCGCGGAACGGAGTTCGAGACCGAAAACTGGGTTGTGCAGGATGGGATCGTAGTCATCCCCAAGGATGCAGTCGTTCTTCCGGGTACGCACATCGAACCTGATAAATAGCAGATTGGCGCAAACTGCCCGGATTGGTTCATGAACACCAGACTTAACGTCTGAAAATAACTTCATCGGAGATTAGAAAAATGAAGGAAAAAGAAACAAAGATAGCTCCCCCACCGCCCCAGACAGATCACTTCCATAGTCTGCCCGCCGAAGCCGTGTTGGAGCATCTCAAAGTCCGCGAAAGCGGCTTAACGAGTGCCGAGGCCGTCGAACGATTGACGCAATACGGACCGAACCAATTGCAGGAGAAACCACGCCCTGGTTTCTTCAAGATGCTCTGGGACCAGATCAACAGTTTCGTGGTCTGGCTGCTGATTGTGGCCGCAGTCATCTCTGGCCTGATCGGCTGGAGCAGTTATGCAAAGACCGGCGAGACGACCGAGTTCATCGAAGCGGGTGCCATCCTTGCCATTGTGGTCTTGAACGCCACGCTGGGCATCATCCAGGAACGTCGTGCCGAGGAAGCCCTGGCAGCACTCAAGAAACTGGCCGCCCCCGATGCCCATGTCATACGCGACGGGCGTCGCACCACTGTCCCGGCGCGTGACCTCGTACCAGGCGATATTGTCTTTCTCGAAGCAGGCAACTTCATTCCAGCGGATGTGCGCCTGCTGGAGGCGGTCAATTTACGGGTCGAGGAAGCATCCCTGACGGGAGAATCGCTCCCGGTACAGAAGAACGCTGCCAGCATCATGGACAAAGATGTTCCGTTGGGTGACCGCAAGAATACGGCCTTTATGGGTACCACCGTCTCCTACGGACGCGGGCGCGGCGTCGTCACCGGCACGGGCATGCGCACACAGCTCGGACTGATCGCCGAAATGCTCCAATCGGTGGATGAGGAAGAGACTCCGCTCCAGCGCCGTCTTGACCAGTTGGGCCGCATCCTGTCCATCGGGTCGCTCGCCCTGGTGGCGATCGTCTTCATTGTGGCGCTCATCAACAACACCGTCATCGGCGACCTGTTCACCGGTCCGCTGGCGTTCTTCAAAACCTATGCCAAAGAGATCACAGATGTGTTCATCATCGCCATCAGTCTGGCGATCGCCGCTGTACCGGAGGGACTGCCTGCGGTGGTAACCATCAGTCTGGCGCTTGGCATGACCGAAATGGTCAAACGCCACGCCCTGATCCGCAAACTATCCTCCGTGGAAACGCTTGGCTCGGCCACCACGATCTGCTCCGACAAGACCGGCACCCTGACCCAGAACGAAATGACCGTGACCCGCATCTGGGCCGACGGGCACTTCGTCGATGTAACAGGCACTGGCTATACCCCGATTGGCGAATTCCAGATCGGCGGCAAGACGGTCGACCTGAAGAAGTATCCGGCCATCCTGTCCACCCTGTGGGTGGGTGTGCTTAATAACGACTCACAGTTGGAAATCACCGGCGAAAGCGAAGAAGAAAAAACATACCGCATCGTTGGAGACCCAACCGAAGGAGCGCTCATTGTCGCATCCGCCAAGGCCGGGGCCTGGCATGGTGAAGTGAAAGAAGCCTACCCGCGCGAGAACGAAATCCCATTCGACTCCGACCGCAAGCGCATGATCACCATCCACAGCGTGGATAACCCGCAGCCGGAGGATATTTCCCCGTTCTATGACAACCAGTACAAAGGCTGGGATGTAATCGCTGTGAAGGGCGCACCGGATGTAGTACTCGGTCTATGCACCCAGTATCTTGGCATGGATGATAAGCCTCGCCCCATGGATGATGCCGCCCGTCAGCGCATCCTGGATGCCAACGATGCCATGACCAGGGATGCCCTGCGCGTGCTCGGTGTTGCAGGCCGCGTGGAGCGCGACATTCCGGAAGGGGAGGTCAAGGCGGAAGATGTGGAACGCGACCTGATCTTCATCGGTTTGATCGGCATGATCGATCCGGCCCGACCCGAGGTCAAGATCGCCCTCGCCAAAGCCGCCAAGGCCGGCATTCGCACCGTGATGATCACCGGCGATTTCCCCAATACCGCCAAAGCCATCGCCCAGGCCATCGGTCTGCTGCGTCCCAACCACAAAGTGGCTACCGGGGCAGATATCGACAAGATGTCCGACGAGGAACTCAAACGCGAGATCGAGGTCACCGATGTATTTGCCCGCGTCTCGCCAGAACACAAAATGCGCATTGTGGATGCCCTGCAGGCGAACGATGAAGTCGTTGCCATGACCGGTGACGGCGTCAACGATGCTCCGGCAATCAAGCGCGCTGACATCGGTGTGGCCATGGGCATTACCGGAACCGATGTAGCCAAGGAAACTGCTGACATGGTGCTGACCGATGATAATTATGCCAGCATCGTTTCCGCTGTGGAGCAGGGACGCATCATCTATTCCAACATCCGCAAGTTCGTCTTCTTCCTGCTCTCCAGCAACATTGCCGAGATCATGATCATCTTCCTAGCCACGCTCGGCGGCCTGCCAGCTCCGCTGACAGCCATCCAACTGCTCTGGCTCAACCTGATCACCGATGGTGCACCCGCCCTCGCACTGGCGATGGAAAAGGGTGATCCCGATATCATGGAACACAAGCCGCGCAAGAAGAAGGAACCCATTATTACCGGCAGCATGGGCCTGGGCATGGTCATTCAGACAATCACCCAGACT
>CAZRCR010000249.1:0-4493 GCA_964598615.1 uncultured Anaerolinea sp. | reverse complement strand
CGGCGAGGTTCGAAACCGGCTAAATTTACTTTGTCCAACATATTGGTTACGCGCAGTCTGATTTCCTCGGCGGGCAGGGACTGCATGCGCAGGCCGAAGGCCACATTGTCTGCCACAGACAGGTGCGGGAACAGGGCGTAATCCTGGAACACCAGGCCGAAATTACGCTGGTGCGTGGGCGTGGATGCCAAGTCGGCCCCGTCCCAGCAGACCGTCCCCTGCTCCGGCTGTTCCAGCCCGGCAACGATGCGCAGCAGCGTAGACTTGCCGCTGCCCGACGCGCCCAACAGGCAGACGGTCTCGCCGGGAGAGACGGAGAAAGAGATGCCGGTGAGGAGCGGCGCACCGTCGTAAGATTTGTAGATGTTGGATAATTCGAGCATAATTTCCTCTGTAGGGGCAGACCTGCGTGTCTGCCTGGGCGGACACATAGGTCCGCCCCTACGATCAAAACTCTCCCGAACCCGGCAATCTCAACTTCTCGATCGCCAGGATGCCTGCACCCGTGATGAACATGAGAATGGTCGCCATCGCCATGGCCTGACCGTAGTTCAGTCCGCCCGGCTGGGAGAGGAAGCGGTAGATCGCCATCGGCAGGGTCGGGTATTCGGGACGGGAGACGAGCGCCGTGGCCCCAAACTCGCCCAGCGAGACGGTGAAAGCAAATACCGCCGCTGAGAGCACCGCCCGACGGACGAGCGGCCAGTCCACTTCACGGCGGACACGGCCCGGCGCGGCTCCCAGCGTGGCGGCGGCCTGTCGCAGCCGGTCAGGGATGGAGGCCAGGGCGGGCTGCAGGGTGCGGATGACGAACGGCAGGGCAATGATGCTGTGAGCGATGGGAACCAGGAAAGGTGAAGCCAGCAGTTTGCCGAACGAGACAATGAACCCCAGTCCGAGCGTCACTGCTGAAGCGCCGAGGGGCAACATCAGCAGCGGGTCAAGGATCCGTTCCAGCCGACCTGGGCGGGACAGGGCGACAGCGGCGGGAAAGCCGAGGGCCAGGGACAGGATAACGGTCAAAGCGGCGTAACCGAGGGAATTCCCCAGCGCCTGCACCGGTGGGACGTAAAAGACCGAGTTGTTGCGGTTGACGAACAGTTCCGCGTAATAAGCCGTTGTCAGCCCATACTGGACCGCACCGCGCTGGCCCTGGTCCGCTTCGAGGCGGGTGAAGGAACGCAGGGGCAGGGAAAAGAGCGGCAGAAAATAGAATACGAAAAGCAAAAAACAAAAAATGGCGACGAAAAGACGCTGCGAAAGCGAACGAGGTTTCAAGGCAGGATTGGGGCGCGGTTGGACGGTCACAGCAGTGCGGGCCACCACCCGGCTGTAGAGGACCGAAAAACCGAGGGTGCAAAGCAACTGGATGAGCGACAACCAGGCCGCCAGCGGCAGGTTGAAGAGCTGCATGGCCTGCAAATAGGTCTCGACCTCGAGCGTGGCGAACTGCGAACCGCCCAGCAGGAGGATAACGCCGAAGCTGGTGAAGTCGAACAGGAAGACCAGCAGGGCCGCAGCCAGCACGGGCGGACGCAACAATGGCAGGGTCACGCGCCAAAAGGCGAGGCGGGAGTCCGCACCGAGGGAACGGGCGGCCTGGTCGAGACGCGGGTCGAGGCGGGAAATGGCATTGCCCACGATGCGGATGACGATGGTCGTATTGTAAAAGACGTGCGCCAGCAAAATAGCTGTCAGCGTGCCGACAAAAGGGACGGGAGGCGCGTCGAGGCTGAAGGCTTTCATCAAAGCAATGTTCAACCAGCCGCGCGGCCCCAGCCAGGCATTGAAGCCAGCCGCCACCACCACGGTCGGGAGCATGAACGGGATGGCGGTCAGCGTGCGCAAAAACGATTTGCCGCGGAAGTCGAAGCGGGCAAAGAGGAAGGCAGCGGGCAGGCCAAGGGCGAGGGTCAGGAGGCTGGAGAGGAAGGCCTGATAAAGGGTAAAACGTAAAACGGAAAACGTGAGAGCAAAGGCAGAAGCGTCGAGGGCGGAAAAGTCCAGGCTGAGGGAGAGGATGCGCGCCAACGGGTAGAAAAAGAAAACCCCAAGGAAGAGGAGAACGGGAAGCCAGGCGAGGAGACGACGAGACATCAAATATCCCAGTGAATGAGGTTCCGGTGGTTTCGATACGGCAAAGTGCGCCTACTCGACCACCGGAACCGATCTGAACTAATGCAAAACTGTTTCCGTCCAGGCGGCGATCCAGGCGTCACGGTTGGCGCCGATGAGCGCCGGGTCGAGCACAGCAGGCTGGTCGGCCACCTGCGCCCACTGAACGAACTCCGCCGGGAGTTGGGCAGACGGATTGACCGGGTACATGAACATCTGCAGCGGGATGTCTTCCTGGAACTGCTGGCTGAGCATGAAGTCCACGAACTTCTCGGCCAGGGCGCGGTTCTGGGTGCCGTTCAAGATGCCGACAAACTCGATCTGACGGAAGCAGGTGCCGGGCGTAAGCACGGAGGCGGTGGGAGAAACGTCCACGGGCGGGTCGGCATAGATGACCTCCGCCGCCGGGCTGGAGGCGTACGAGACCACCAGTGGCTGGGGTCCATGCCCGGAAGAGGCCGAGAAATTGGTGTAATAGGCCGTATCCCAGCCGTCCACCACGGTCAGTCCGTTGTCACGCAGGGCAGCCCAGTAGTCGAGATAACCGGGATCTCCGTACTGGGCAATGGTGGCCAGCAGGAAGCCCAGACCGGGCGACGAGGTAGCCGGATTTTCGACGACCAGAAGGCCGTTGTACTCGGGCTTGAGCAAGTCGTCCAGCGTGGCCGGGACCGGGAGACTGTGTTCGGTAAACCAAGCTTTATCGTAGTTGAGGCAGACGTCGCCGTAATCGACCGGCAGGGCGGTATGGGTAGAGTTGAGTTGGAACTCCGCCGGGATGGAGGCGAGCAGCGGCGAATCGTACGGCTCGAAAATGCCTTCGGCCAAAGCACGTGAGAGGAAAGTGTTATCCACACCGAAGAAAACGTCCGCGATGGGAGCGTCCTTGCTGAGGATGGCCTTGTTGAGCGCAGCGCCTGTGTCACCGCTGGCAAGGAAAACCACATCCACGTTATTGGCCTGCTCGAAAGCGGACAGCACATCCTCACTGACGGCGAACGAGTCATGCATCATGACGGTCAGGGTGGTGGGGCCTTTGGATGCGCAGGATGCCAACAAAAGGCAGAAAACGAAAAGCAAAAGAGATGTGCGTTTCATGGGAGTTCCTCCGAATAACAATTTACGAATTAAGATTGACGCCGATGAATAACCAGCAGTAATCCTGAGTCAATCTCGACTTGAGCAATTTCTGCCAGCATTTCATTGCTAATGCCGCGCGTCTTGTGCGGATAGAGCGTCTCGCGGCGTAACGGCCAGCGTAAACCCTCGGTGCGGACGCCAGTCACTTCCCCGCCCCACGGGAGCAGGGAAACGAGGTCGCCCGGCGCGCCTGTGACGACGGTATGCGAGCGGATAAAAAAAGCTTCTTCGAGGCCGTCATCAAGCCGAAGGTCAAACGTCGCCAGGCGCGGGTCCGTCAGCAGGGACAGGTTGCCGAGGGCTTGGTCGAGACGCCCACCCAGGGCGGCCACGATAACAATCTCCCGGCAATCCCGGTCCAGGGCATAGTCGATGGCAAGTTCGAGGTCGGTCTCGTTCTTGTCAGTGGAATACTCGACCAACCGCGCGCCGTGTTCCACGGTCCAGCATCTGTCGCCTGCGGACAGGGAATCCAGGTCACCGATGATGACGGACGGGGTCAGGCCAAGGGCCAGGGCGTGACGCGTCCCGCCGTCGGCAGCGATGAGCAGGTCATCCGGCCTGAGAAAACGGCGGACAGTTTCCGGGTCCATCAGGGAGCCGTTGGCAAAAATAATGGCACGCGCCATAAAACAAAAATCCTCCGCCGGGGGAGGATGGTAATAGAGAAGCAGTCGTCCCTCCGCCGGTATTGTCCGGATCAGGTTTTGCGGGTCGAGCGTGGTACGCTCCTCTCAGCCTGTAACACAGGCTCCCCGTTCAATTGTGGTGGCAGTATAAGACGGCAAAGGCCGACTGTCAAGTCAAAAACTATTTGCTCTCGCTTGACGCGGAAGATCGGTGGTCAGTTACGTAGAAGCCGCTGCCTTTGAACATGACTGGCGGCGCAGAGTACACCCGCCGAACGTGGGTGTGACCAGCCGGACAGCGCACCTTGGCCAGGTCAGCGCTCATCGGCAGGTTTTTTTCAAAGGTTTGCCCGCATACCGGGCAGGAAAACTCATAGACTGGCATGGATAGTTCCTCACGAAACAAAATTGCTTACTGGTTTAGATGCACGTTTTGAAATTAAGATGCACGAACAGGGGCAGGTATTCAATCTGCCCCTGTCGGTGATTGGTTTTATTTGGCTTTGACTGTGATCGTCCGAGGCTTGACTTCTTCCGCCTTGGGGATGGTAATGGTTAACCCGCCCTCTTCGGACCTGGCCTTCGCTTTGGCGGCCACTACCTGGGCCG
>CAZRCR010000248.1:0-4496 GCA_964598615.1 uncultured Anaerolinea sp. | reverse complement strand
TGATGGCTTCCCCGGTGGAATCGGGCAGGGGCGAAGCGCCGGGGCGGCGCAGGATATATCCGAGCAAGTTCTTGCGCAGCAGGGTGCCCATGTCGGCAAAGATGGGCACATCGGCGTAATAGAAGCCGTAACTGGCGAGCACACGTCCCAGCCAGACGGCCACGAAGAAGGCGGCTACGCTCCAGACGCCAAAAGTGAGCGGTGCGTCTCCAGTGAGCAGGTCGAAGAAGGCCTTGATGATCAAGGCAGGGGCCATCTGCCAGCAGAAACGGATCAGGCTAACGGAGAGCAGATCCACCAGCCAGAACCAGGGACGAAAGCGCAGCATATCGAAGATGACGCGCCAGGCCGGCAGGGCGGGGACGTTGGGTTCGGGTGTCGAGTTGGTTGTTTTTTTCTGTTTCATGCCAGCACCTCCTCCAGACCGGTTTGCAGGAGATGGTAGAAGCGGGAATTCGGGTCAGCGGCCAGCTTGCGGCGCTCACCGTGCTCGCTGACGCGTCCGTCTTCCAGAATGAGAATCTCGTCAGCGCGCTGGACCGTGTGCAGGCGGTGGGCAATGACGATGGCGGTGCGCCCGGCGAGCAATTTGTCGATGGCGCGCTCGAGGCGGCTTTCGGTGGCCGGGTCGAGTCTGGAGGAAGCTTCGTCCAGGATGACCAGGCCGGGGTCGCTCAGGAAGACGCGCGTGAAGGCCAGCAACTGCGCTTCCCCGGCCGACAAACTGTGACTACCCGTATCGAGCACGGTATTCAGTCCCTCCGGCAGGGAGCGGAACCAGTCGCCCAATTCCAACTGTTCCAGGGTGGACAGGATGCGCTCGTCGGGAATGGAGCGGTCGAAGAAGGTCAGGTTGTCGCGTACGCTGGCGCGAAAGAGCTGCACGTCCTGTGTAACGATGGCAATACGCCGCCGCAGACTGTCCAGGGCGGCCGTTCTCAGGTCCGCGCCGTGCAGAAGGATGCGTCCCTCCTTCGGGTCGTACAGGCGGAAGATGAGACGCGCCAGGGTGGTTTTCCCGCTGCCCGTCCGCCCGAGCAGACCCAGTACCGAACCGGGCCGCAGGTCGAAGGTTAGGTCGTGCAGGATCGGATCGTCGCTCTCGTAGGCGAACGTGACCCGCTCGAAGGTCAGACCGAGAGCCTGCTGCGGGAACTCCGCGCCGGCTCCATCCTTGACATCGGGCTGCACTTTGCGGAATTCGGTCAGGCGTTCCACGCAGGCACCGATGGTTTGGAAGGATTCGATCTCGTGGGTCATTGCCCAAAGAGGTTCTTCGAGCATGGTCAGGTAATTGACGAACAGGTAAACCGTGCCAATCGTGGCCAGCCCGGCTGTGTAAAGCCAGTAGCCGCTCCCGATGGCAAGCAGGCTGCCGAGGGTCAGCGCCAGGCCCATCGAGTTTTCGATGATCCAGCGTTTGAAATGCGCTTTGCGGTTATGGGTGAGGATTTCCGCCTGATGACGAATGAGTTCCCGGATGGAAAAGCCAACCGCGCCACTGGAGCGGATATCTTCCGTACCGGCGAGCTGCTCCTCGATGAACCCGTACATTTCCGCTTCGGCCTGACGGCGCGCTTTCTGATGAACAACGGCGATGTCTTTGACGCGGCCCAAAATCAGGAGCGTTGCGATGGAGAAGACCGTGAAGCCGATCCCCACGCGCCAATCTTCCAGGTAGAGTGCAATGAGGATGCCGATCATCAGCAAGCCGTTGCTGACCAGGTTGAGGGCGAATTGCGAGAAGAAGTGCGCCAGTTCAGTCACATCCCCATCGATGCGTTCGATCAACTCTCCGGGCGTGTGGTTGTTATGGAAGCCCATATCGAGGTGCAGGGCATGCTGGGCCAGTTCGAGCCGCAGGGCGTTGGTGGCAGTCCAGGCAACGGTCTCACCGAGATAGGTGACCACGATGGAAACGCCCTGTTGCAGCAGGGCAATGCCCAGGTAGGCCAGGGCTGTCCATAGCAAGATTTTCAGCGCCTCGCCTGCCAGGGCGGAGTCGATGAACGTGCGCATGATCTGGGGGGCAAGGAGACGCAGGCCGATACTGCCGAACAGCAGGAAGGCGAGCAGGAAGAACCGACCCTTTTGAGGGCGGACGTGTTGGGCAAGCAGGTCCCAATAGGCTTTGAAGGGGATTTGCATAAGAGTTCTTTCTGGAAAGGCGAACGGACGACATTGGAGTCATCCCCAACGAAACGAATGGCAAATAAAAAAAGCCATGACGTGGAGAACGCCATGGCCTGAGACAGCAGGGAAGGGGGGCCGGTTACCGGTCCACAGGCGCGCTCCAAGGTTTGTGGTTTATGTGCTTTACAACGACGAGCAAGATCATGGAACGCGCCTCCTTTCTGTGAATTTGTGAATTTTAGTACTGGGCGAGTGTACTTGAAGAGGAGATGGGTGTCAATGGGCGGAGGCAAATGCGAGAACAAGAGGCGAAGCGCGCCTGTGCAGGGAGCATCCTGATGGGGTGGGGGAGGGGGAACGACACGAAAACAAAATACTCCGTGATACAAGACCTACCCTGTGTATCACGCCTCTCTGCAAGTTTGCCGATAAACATCAGGTCACATTTCTTTAATGGTGGGGGAGGCTTGACAGTGGGCAAAACCAGCATTATACTGTCAATGCTTACGATAAGTATTACTAGTGATAACCTGAACAAGATTTTGACGAGAACTCGCACAACCAGACATAAATTTAAACCTAATATCCAAATCTGTCAAGGGTAAAAAACATGAATACTACAAGCTCCACAAGCACTTCAACAGGGGGAGCCGCCAAATTACAACGAGCAATCAACCAGATCGTCAACGCAGAAAGACTAATTGCATCACTACCGAAACAATACGACCGGGAAAAGGTCCGGGAATTCAGCTCGCAACTTGCACAACTTCAAACCAGAATAAAGCGAGAACTCACAGAGAAAGGAACCCAATAGGGGAGAGCATGAAGCCAGATTACATAAGCAAACAAACGAGAACAACGATAACCCTGCTAACCATCATAGCAATCAACACCTGTATCATTGCCATAGGAAGCATAATCATCAGCATACCAGAAGTCGTATCATGGGTAATGATTAGGCAAGCATTCAAGTAAAAACCACCTACGACGACAATTTAGGGGGTAACTTCCAATACCCATCACTATCATCCCCAAGCTCATCATACACCCACGAAAACTTATCCTTGAAAGCAGACTCCCCCAAAAACTCCGCATAACCAGACGTAGAGCAAGACCCTACATATAAGTACCCAGTATCAGGCTTACGATATTCAGCCAAAGCATCCCAGCCAAAATTATCAACAACCTCTTTTTGCCACGGCTTCAAATTACGATAGCGAAGCTCTTTTTGCTTTTCGCCAGCTATCCAAACACCAAAAAGACGAGCACCCTTAGGATACCTACTAAAATCCTTTTGATACTCCTTGCCAACATACTTGACGATATACCACGGAGTACGAGCCTGTTCCAACCGAGTTAGACCCCACAGCCACAAACCATCCCGATCAGGGTAGGGGAGACGAGTACCCTCGATAACACGAACAAGAACGTGATAATGAAGAACGCCCGAGCGTGTAAGCTCTGCAACCCACGCATATCCAATCAAATCAGACCCTAAAACCTTCCGAAGCTGAAGCATAAAATCACGTATGTGATTCGGCTGCCAAGTACAGGCATCCCCCAAAGTACCCTTCGTATCATAAGTAAGCGTATACATATACAGAAGGCCATCATTCCCAACGAGATCAGCCCAATCACGAACACGACCCCGAAGCCTGTCATATCTCATCTTGAAAGTATCCAAATAGAGAACTTTACCAGTATTCCGATTGATGAGAACCGTATAAGACATAAATCAACCTCCTAAGTACAAACTTTGTTTAACTAAAGACAAGCCCTAAGAGCAAGAAGGATCGACAGACAGCGACTACAAACAAAGCGCTTTGTCTGGCAGAATACCTTACCCTTCACAGACATGTACCGACCGCAACAAAAACACCTTGCACGCATAGAACCTCCTGACAGCGACTGCAAAAACCCTTACCCGTGCTCTGCGGGGCGCAAAGAACGCGCCACCACCCGATGAAATTGATTTGAATACGTGCCCCTGCGATGTTTCACTCGCAGGGGCACTAGATACCCGCTCGCGCACTCTCTACAGAGCCAGCAATCTCGAAGAGCGCTAACGCTCGTAAATTTGCCCAGGTATGTTGTATCCTCGCCTGATTAGTGACGAGCGCCGGGTCTTCCGTAAACCAAGAACGCAACGCTCCAAACACAGCAACAAAAAAGCAAGACATAAACGGCATCCGGCACAGCGGAATCCAAGTAATAAGTCCGCCAAACCCAAAACAAGAGAATTTTTTCAGCCATCCAAGCCTCCCTTTGATTTTGCTCCGGGGTGCTCCTCACGTCCGCGCCCCTCCGCAAAATCAAAGTACTGCATGTAATACTCGTCAATAAAGACACCATCGCGGAGTATT
>CAZRCR010000247.1:0-4499 GCA_964598615.1 uncultured Anaerolinea sp. | reverse complement strand
GTACGCCTGTCGTTCCTGATCACGGCCGTTTTTTATCTGATTTCGGCCATTCCGATCTTCCTGCGTGTCAAACAGATCAACGAACCCGAGACCCTGCCCGCAGGAACGACCACCATCCGTATGGCTTTCTCGAAACTCGGTGAAACCTTCCGTGACGTGAAACGCTACAAGGAATTCATCAAATACGCCATTGCCTTCCTGATCTACAACGACGGCATCATGATGCTAATGGACAACGCCGCTCTGGTTGCCGCCATCCTGTTCGGCTTCCAGACCTCGGAACTGATCATCCTGATCATCATCCTGCAGGTGGCTGGCGCGTCCGGGGCTTTCTTCTTCGGTTGGATCTCCCAAAAATACAGCAGCAAACAGGCCATTATCTACTCCCTTCTTCTGCTGCTGGCAGTGGTTGGCTGTCTCTTTCTTACCGATTCCAAAATTATTTTCTACTTCATCGGTGCGTTCGCCGGGTTCTCGCTCTCCGGTGTACAGGCGGTCAGCCGCACCCTGGTCAGCCAGTTATCACCGGCATCGAAGACCACCGAGTTCTATGGCTTCCTCTCCGTGGCGGGGCGCACATCCACAGCCATTGGTCCGCTCGTGTTCGGTTCCACGTTCGCGGTCATGATCCACTATTACACCACGCGCGGCATGACCGAAGTGGTCGCTGACCAGAACGCCATGTACTGGGCGCTCGGCACCGTGCTTATCTTCCTGGTCATCGGCCTGCTCTTCCTGCTGCGCGTCCGCAAAGTGACCCACAAAGAACCGATGATCTTTAGCGACTAAACCATGGCCGAGAACATCCATCCCTTCCGCAGGCGGCCAATCCGCTTCATCTTGCAGAAATTGTCCATCTTGGCCTTCGGTCTTCTGACACGCATCGAGATCAACGGCGTGGAAAACCTGCCCCCCAAAGGTCCTTTATTGGTAGTGGGTAACCACTTCAGTTTCATCGACCCGGTGGCCTTCGTACGAATGGCACCCTGGCCACTGGATTTTGTTGGCGGAGCGGTCACACCCCACGCACCGCTATGGACGCGTATCATCCCCTTCCTGTGGGGCTATCACAAACTCTACCGGGGAACCGGTTCACGTGATGCCCTGCGCGCGGCGGAGGATATCCTGAAAGACGGCGGCATTCTGGGAATTTTCCCCGAAGGCGGCAACTGGGCCCCCGTGCTGAGGCCGCCCCGCCCCGGGACCGCTTACCTGGCAGCCCGCACCGGGGCAACCATCCTCCCGGTTGGACTGGACGGCTTTACCGAAGTGTTCCCGTCGCTTTTCAAGGGCAAACGCGCCAGGGTGACCGTCAATATAGGGAAGCCATTCGGGCCATTCACCACCACCGGAAGCGGACGCGACCGCCGGGCTCAATTGGACGAGATCGGGCACGAGATCATGCGTCACATTGCCCCCCTGCTCCCCCCCGAGAAACGCGGCCATTACTCCGACGATCCGGACATCCGGGAAGCCGCCAAAGGCACCGAGATCTGGCCCTGGGCCGAAAAGGTCGAAGGCCAGGTGGTGGGAGAAATCCACTAATCCTGCTGGAACGCAATACGTTTTTTTATAGAGGCGCAATAGGTCGCGCCTCTATAATTATTTTTGTCTCAAATGATAGGGGATATCAATGATTACCCGCTGATACCCGCGCTGACGGCGCCGATAGAGCAGGGCAGCCTTTAACAACCAGGCGGTCTGGTTATGCAGCAGATTCTGCCACCAGTGGGAGGGAATGAACTCCGGCAAAATGATCGCCGCCAGCCGACCATCGTTATGTTGCGCATCGGTCTCATCGAGGTACTGGATCAACGGCCCGATGATCGAACGGTACGGAGATGGGACTACCACCATCGGCACATCCGGCCACCATTCCTGCCAGGTTTCCCGCATCTTCTCCCCCGCACCCGGTTCCAGTTCCACATAGACAGCGGTCACCTCGCTGGAGATCGATCGCGCGAAATTGACCGCCTCCACCATGGCACGATGAACGCCCGAAACCGGAATGACCACCCGCGGTGCGGGGGCGGGCCGCAGGGAAGGCGGCAGGCCGCGCATGGTCAATTCTTCTGCCACTTTTCGATAATGGACACGTACTTGCAGGAACAGGAACACGATCACCGGAATAATCAGGATCGTGATCCAGGCTCCCTGTTTGAACTTGCTGACGCCCACCACGAACAGGGTTACGCAGGTCGTCAACGCCCCCACCCCATTGATAAACGATTTGACCAGCCAGCCGCGGCCGCGTTCCCTGAACCAGTGCACCACCATCCCGGCCTGTGACAACGTGAACGCCAGGAATGCTCCAATGGCAAACAACGGCACGAGGGCATGCGAATCCCCCTTGAATACGATCACCAGGATGCCCGACACCACCGACAAGGCCACGATGCTATTGGAATATACGAGCCGCTCGCCCAGGCTGGTCATCTGGCGCGGCAGGAAACCATCCTGCGCCAGCACAGCCGCCACGCGCGGGAACCCGGCGAAACTGGTATTGGCCGCCACCGCCAGGATCAGGAGCGTGCTGGCCTGGACGATGAAATAGGGAATCCCGTTCCCTAGGATGCGCCGGGCCAGTGCTGAAAGGATGGTCTCCTGCGAGCCTGCCACCACGCCCAGGAACTGGGTCAGGCCAATGCTGCCCAGGAAGAGGATGCCCATCAGGATCGTCATGGCGATCAACGTCCGCCCGGCATTTTTCGCTTCGGGCGGCTGGAAGGATGGCACTCCGTTGCTGATGGACTCGATCCCGGTCAACGCGGTGCAGCCGGTGGAGAAAGCATGCAGCACCAGCACCACCGTCAGCGGCTGGATCGCCGCCGGGGCTGCAACCGCCGCGGACGGTCCCTCCAGCGCCAGCCGGACCAGTCCAACGATGATCATCAGCAGGTAGGTACCGAGGAACAGGTACACCGGGATGGACATCAGGGTCCCGGTCTCGCGCAGGCCGCGCAGGTTTGCCAGGGTGATGACCACCAACAGAATCAGCGCGATCACCACCTTGTGCGTCCACAGGACCGGGAAAGCCGAAGCAATGGCCGCCACACCTGCGGTCACGCTGACAGCCACGTTCAGGATATAGTCGATCAACAAAGCGGAAGCTGCCACCAGCCCCGGATACGTACCCAGGTTCGAACGCGCCACCACATAGGACCCGCCGCCGGAGGGATACCCATGCAGGGTCTGGAAATAGGATAGAGAGACAATGGTCAGCAAGCCGACAATGACCAGTCCGATCGGCCAGGCCACATTCAGGCCCGCAGTTCCGGCTATAACCAATCCCAAATAGATTTCCTGGTTGGCATACGCGATGGACGACAACGCGTCCGGCGAAAAGGCTGCCAGGGCGCGGATCTTGTTCAGCTTTTCATGGGCAGATTGTTGAGTGGGCAGCGGCGGACCGATGAAGATATCACGGAGGCGATTTAGCACATCAGTCTATTTTGTCCCTTTCGAACCACTCCGGAAACATGTGGGAATTACAGAGCAGAACTTCCGGATGTTCTTTCATAAACTGGCGCAGGCGAGCATCGTGCGGACCCAGCACCAGCCGGATCAACCAGGCAGGCGTTTCGTTGTTGTAGACCGCCCCGGCATCGGCAGCGTTGAAGAACCATCCCGTTTCAGTCTTCACAGCCACTCCGCAATGACCGCGCGAATGTCCGTGCAGGGGCACCAGCCACATCTCCGGCTCGAACGGCAGGCGGATGGCATCGAAGTCATACCATTTCTCTGCCCCGGTATCATAAAATGCCCAGTCCTTCACCGCGGCAATGTGGCGGGGAATATAGGCCAGGTCGGTCCAGCGGTGCATCTTGCCAGTGAAAGCCTCATACTCTCGCCGGTGGACATGCACCCTGGCCCGCGGGAAATCCGGCAGGCCGCCGCAGTGGTCGAAGTGCATGTGCGTCAGGATGATGTGATGCACATCTTCCGGCTGGTAGCCCAACTGCCTGACCCGGTTGAATGCGGTTTCCTGCGGGTCCCAGCGCAGGAAGAACATAGCCCGGAATACCTTCAACATCCAGTGCGGATGGGCATAATCCTCCAGGCCGGGACCGGTATCGATCAAAACCAATCCATCGTTTGTTTCGACCAGCGTCCCCACCATGCCGGTCTTCAGTTTGGAGGGCCGGCGGGCATTGCATGTGAAAACGTTGAACATGTGGATAGTCATTGCTTATGCTCCTCGAACCAATCCAGCCACATATGCCCGGCCAACAAACGGACCTCGGGATGAGCTTCAGAGAACGTCTTCAGGCGCTCCACATGAGGACCAATGACAAGCCGGTAGATCCAGCCTGGCAGTAGATCGAACTTGACATTGGTCGGCAACGCATCCGCAGCATGGAAAAGCCAGCCATCGCCGTCGCGGATTGCCACCCCACAATGGCCCTCCGAATGACCGAAGAGTGGCACCAGCCACATTTCCGGTTCGAACGGCAGGCGGATGGCATCGAAGTCATACCATTTCTCTGCCCCGGTATCAT
>CAZRCR010000246.1:0-4504 GCA_964598615.1 uncultured Anaerolinea sp. | reverse complement strand
CACAGGGCGTTGCCCAAAACGCGTCGGTGGCTTCCCTGGCCATTGCCGCCCATGAACTGGGTCACGCCATGCAGGATGCGGACGATTACCTGCCTCTGCGTTTCCGCTCGGCGCTCGTGCCAATCGTCAACATCGGCTCGAACTTGGGCTGGATCCTGATCATGCTCGGCCTCTTCCTGAGCTACCTGGGCCTGACCTTCGGCGTGGACCTGGCCTGGCTGGGCGTTCTGGCCTTCGGCGGCAGCGCGGTCTTTGCCCTGGCCACCCTGCCTGTGGAGCTCAATGCTTCGAAACGCGCCCGCCAGTTGCTGACGGACACCGGCCTCATCGTGGGCGATGACGAGCAGCGCGGCGTCAACACCGTGCTCAATGCCGCCGCCCTGACCTACGTCGCAGCCCTCGTCACTGCCGTGCTGCAACTGCTCTACTATGCCGGTCTGGTCGGGGGGCTGGGCCGCCGCCGGAGTTAAAAGCACGCCGGTTCCCGGTCCGCGAACGACGCGATACGCTCCCGCAGGTATGTCCCTGCGGGAGTTTCCTTTCATGTATAATCCGGTCATGAGAAAATTCATCTTCCTGCTCGTATTGTTCCTGGCGGTCCTCTTCGTCTTTTTGAGTTTCTCGGAACTCGAAAATATCTACAATACGTTGGAGAAAGCCAATTGGATTTTCCTCTCGTTCGCCGTGCTCTTCCAATGCATCTGGCTTTACAACGTAGCCACCACCTATAGCGCCCTCTACCGGGTGGTGGAACTGGAAGAGTCACGCAAGCAACTGCTGCTGATGTCCACGGCAGCGAACTTCGTGAATGTGATCGCCCCAAGCGCCGGGATCGGCGGGATGGCCGTCTTCATCGATGCTGCCAAGCGGCGCGAACAACCCACTGGCCGCGTGACCGTAGTCGGTGTTCTGTACGTACTTTACGACTATGCGGCCTTCCTGTGTGTGCTGGCCCTGGGCCTGATTGTTCTGATCCGCCGCAACAACCTGAACGGGGGAGAACTGACCGCCACCGCGGTGCTGTTGCTGCTGGCACTGGGTTTCAGCGCGTTGCTCTACCTGGGATACAAATCCGCCGAACGGCTGGGACGGGTGCTGGCCTGGTGTACGCGTCTTATCAACCGCATCGTTCGTCCCTTCATCCACCGCGACTATCTGAAGGAAGAGAACGCGCGTTTCTTTGCCCACGAGATCGCCGAAGGAGTGGCCATGATGCGCGGCAAACGCAAGGAACTCGTCTGGCCTTTCCTGTTTGCCCTCAACAACAAAGCCCTGCTCATCTGTGTGTTGGCATTCACCTTCCTGGCTCTCGGCACCCCCTTCTCGGTGGGCACACTGGTGGGCGGGTTCAGCATCGGTTACCTGTTCCTGATCGTTTCTCCCACGCCTGCCGGAGTGGGCATCGTGGAAAGCATCCTGCCAGTGGCTTTTACCAGCCTGCGGGTCAAGTGGGCCGCAGCCGTGCTCATTACACTGGTCTACCGCGCCGTCACATTCTGGTTCCCACTCGTGGTGGGCGGGATAGCCTTCCGCATCCTGCAACAAAAACCCAAACCCGAACCGGCGCTTGACAAAATAGAATAAACGTTCTAATATCAGGGCATCTCCACGGGAGGTGGACGATGTTCGAATTACCAGAATACACAACCCTTGCCCGCCAGATGGACACCACCCTGGCGGGGAAAACTGTCCAGCGGGGAACGCTCGGCAATAGCCCCCATAAATTCGTCTGGTACAACCGCAAACCTGAAGAGTTCGAGGACCTGACGCGCAGCAAACGCATCGGCCCGGCGCGCGTGCGCGGCCGCTGGCTCACCCTGGACCTAGAGCCGGGCTACCGTTTGCTCCTGGGCGAGTGCGGCGGACGGGTAATCTACCATGCCCCCGGCGCCCCCCTGCCCGAAAAATATCACTTGTTCCTTTCCTTCACAGACGGCTCGGCGCTGACCACCATGACCGCCATGTGGGGCGCCATGGAACTCTACGAGGCCGGGAAGGAACTGGAACGCCAGTACATCAAGGATATGCGCCCTACGCCTGTCGACCAGACCTTCAGCTTCGACTACTTTTCGGCCCTGATCGACGAACTGCTGGCTGGTTCCAAACGTTCGGTCAAGAGCCTGCTCACGCAAGACCAGCTCATCCCCGGGCTGGGGAATGCTATTGCCCAGGATATCATGTTCTACGCCCGCCTGCACCCACGCCGCTCCCTGGCAGACCTGACCCCCGGCCAGCGCCGAGACCTGTTCGCCGCCATCGTGGATACTGTCCACGATGTCACCGAGAAAGGCGGGCGCAACGACGAAGTCGACCTGTTCGGCAAGCCCGGCGGCTACACCCGCGTCATGGATAGTGCTGCAGCCGGAAAACCATGTCCGGAGTGTGGGCATACAGTAGAAAAGATGCAATATCTCGGCGGGGCTTGCTATTTTTGTCCCAAGTGCCAGGTGTGAATGAACAGGCACTGTTGAGAAAAATCGCCAATCAAATCAAACGAACTCCCGAGTTGATCGGGAGTTCGCAGTTTATCGTGCTGTATTCGCGTGGTGTAAGGAAATCGCAATAGCTGGCGTTCAGTGTATCGTTGCCGGTATATACCAGGCCGGGAGGACCGGGACAAAGTACCAGGTCGATGACCACAGGCTGGGGCCGTTGGTTCCCATTGCCTGCACCCGCCAGTAAAGCGGGGTACTGGCAGGCAGGTCGCTCATCGGGAGATAACCGGAATCCAGCGTTGCAACATCCAAAACCAGACGGTCGAAATCTGCAGAAGTCGAGACCTGCAGCGTATACCCGCTTGCTCCGGCAACATCCTGCCAATCGAACTCCGGGCGCCGCGAGGAAGGCAGGCTATTATTCAGGGGTGTTGACAACACAGGCACTGCGATGGACGTTCGGAAACTTCTCGCATAGGACCAGGCACTAACCTGACCGTCCGTATTGATCGCCTGCACGCGCCAGTAATAGCGGGTATTGGGAAGCAGGTCCACATCGAGCAGATATTCGGATATTTCCACATCCCCGACATGCTCATCCAAAATGAGCACGCTGAACCCTGCATCAGAGGCAACCTGGAGATGATACTGGGCGAAATCCGTCCCATCGGGAACGGATACTGTGCTCCAGTCCAGGTGCGGGGCGGGGTCTGTGATCAGGGCGGCATTCTCAGGTGCCACCGGGAGGGGAATACCAGGCGGATTGGGGGTCATTAAATACCAGACAGGAGACCACAAACCTGGCCCGTTCGTTCCAAGCGTCCGCACCCGCCAGTAAAGGGCCGTATCGGCTGGCAGGTCGCTGGCCGGAATATAACTGGACTCTGTCACAGCAACATCCACAATCAGATTGCTGAAATCTTCAGAAGTCGAGACCTGCAGCGTGTACCCGCTTGCTCCATTGATATCTTCCCAATCGAATCCCGGGCGGAGTGACCCAGGCAGGCTGTTATCTGCCGGGAAAGCCAGTCCGGGATGGGCTAGTGGATCATCGCCGGTAGGGTCCGGTCCGGGAACACCAGGAGCAGCAGGCGTCGTAAAACGCCAGATACGCGACCAGGGGCTGGGGCCGTTTGTTCCATTTGCCTGGATACGCCAGTAAAGGGCTGTACCGGCTGGCAGGTCGCTGGGCGGGACATAGCTGGCCCCGGCAAGCGTGACATTGGTCACCAGATTGCTAAACTCTGTGGATGTTGAGATCTGCAGTGTGAAAGTGCTTGCACCGGCCACCCGCGTCCAACTCAATACCGGGCGTTGGGAAGTGGAAAAACTATTGCGTAAGGGGATCAACTGTCTGGGAGTAGCGATTGCTGTCCTGAAATACCAGGCCGGCGACCAAGTGCTGTATTGCCCGGCAGTATTGAAAGCGCGCACCCGCCAGTAGTAGCGGGTATTGGGCTGAAGGTCCACGCGGAACGTGTATTCCAGGGAATTTAATCCCGGGAGATCCTCTTCCACAGTAAGATAACGAAAAATCGGATCGGATGAAACCTGGATGTGGTAATGATCGAATTCGGTTCCGATAGGAACCGATACAATGTTCCAGGCCAGGCGCGGGGTGTAATCGTATATCAAACCGTTTGTAGCTGGTAAGGCCAGATTGGGTATAGAGGGCGGATTGGCGGTTCGGAAACGCATACTAACGGACCAATCCCCCTTTCCGAACAAGCCGGTCGCGCGCACCCGCCAGTAGTAGCCCCGGTTGGCAGCCAGGTCTACAGCGGGGATAAAGCTTGTCTGGGTCACTGCCTGGTTGACCACCGGGCTGGAAAAATCAGCATTCTGGGATACTTGGACTTCATACCCGGTCGCTTCTGCCACTGCCTGCCAGGCCAAGACAGGCCGCAGGTTCGGCAGATCGGTATTGTCGACTGGCGTGAGATCGGTTGGGGCGCAATTGGTAGTAATGGCACTGACCGTGTTGCCCGGGTTGGAACTAACGCCCTGACGGACTGCCGTCACATAAAAAGTATGAGTGGTACTGCACGGCAAATTCGTGACCTGATAAC
>CAZRCR010000245.1:0-4523 GCA_964598615.1 uncultured Anaerolinea sp. | reverse complement strand
GTGATTTTTCGCGGATGATACGGTGGATATCTTTGGGGTCACGGTAGCCGGCCGGGGAGACAAGGATAAAGTTGGCGACGATGATCAGGACCGCAAAGACGATCAGAACCACCCAGCCGCCCTCGGTCCATTTACCGATGATCTGGCCGATGAAGGTGAACGCGGCAAGCGCGGCGGCAAATGTGGTCGCGAACATTCCCCAGGCGCGTTTCGACCCGGTCATGGTCTTCTTGATGTGCTGACGCAGGGCCAGCCCCATGATGGCGATGGGCATGAATACACCCACGCCGTAGTATGGAACGGCGGCGCTGGTCTTGCCCTGCACCACGATCTGGATGATGATGGCGATGATGGCGGCAGCCGTGACGGGGCGGGTGAACGTCCCTTTCGGGTTGCGGTAGACCACCACTTCGGGAATCTCGCCGATCGCCACATTACGCCAGGTGATGGCTTGCAAGTCCTGGAAGGCGGTCATCGAGGCGGATGTCAGCAGGCCAACAGCCAGGATCTGGTACGCCCAGAACAGGATGAAGCCGCCTTTTTCCGATAGTGCGCTGAAGCCGATGAATGCCAGGTTGCCCACCAGACTGCGGCCTGCCACGCCGTCGAAGGCATTGAAGTGGATGGCAAAATAGGTCAGGAGCAGGGTGGTCAGCCCGCCATAGAACAGGAAAGCTGTCTGCACATAGCGGCCGATGCCGGATTTCCCGCTGAAGAAGTGCCAGAGACCCTTGAGCTGGGGCAGATGCTTCTTGCCCCATTTTGTGATGCCGGGATCTTCGTCGATGACGAATTGAATGCCATTCGACATGGCTTCCAGCCCGGAGAGCGCCACCAACCCCTTCATGGACGCGGAGAGCAGGTGGTAGAGTGCCTGCCAGATGGATGTCGCTTCGCCGGTCCGTTCGAGCGGCAGTGCGGCCACATTGGCGTTCTTTGCCACGATCAAACCAACGAACATGGCAATGGTCAGCATCAGGAAGATACCCAGCATGGTGAAGACTACCTGGGCCGATTCACCACGTCCGCGGATGGTAATGAACCAGGTAGTTGCCACCATGGTTGCCCCGATCAGGATGTGCCAGATCGGAGCGATCCCGCCTGCATTCTTCAAAGAGAGCAACTGGTCCACGCCGGAAAGGGTGGAAACCACAATAGTGAAAATGTAATCCTGCAACAGGATGACTGCCACGATGATGCTGATGAACGGTCCCAGGTAACGCATGGCTGCCGTAAAAGAACCACCGCCTTCGTTGAAAACGCCCAGCGAATACATATACAGCGCGCCGAAGACGATATTCGAAATGGCGATCACAGCCACTGCAACATACGCGTACCGTTCCAGCCCCAACGGATGCAGGGCGCTCATCATTTCACCAGTGGCGTAGAAATATGAGGTGAAATAGTCCACGCCAAACAGCGCCAGTGCGGCCAGCAGTCCCACCTGCCCGGCGCCGTGGACGTGGGCATCCTCTTCGCGTTCGCGAGGGGCGGCCTTCCAGGCCAGGAATACGATTACGATCAACAGACCGATGGTAAACAGCATACCAACCTACTTTATCGATTTGAACGCCTGTTCGAGCAGGGAAAGTTCGTGCAGTAAATGCTTGCGGGTGGATGGGTTCAGGCGCGTATCCTGGGCGATCTTGGCCTGCTCCTCCAGGGCGGCACGTACCACGAAAGCCGGGACGAACATGATGCGCCCTGCGGGAATGACAACAAAGTCGTGATATTCGATACGCAGGTCCTGGTCATCGAAGAAGGGCAGGCGCAGGCTCAGGCCGCGGTTCAGGCTATCTTCTTTGGCACGGCGCTTGATGGTGGTGATGATGTCGTTGGTCATGTGAATGGCAAGTGCCCGGCCTTGGTTCACCAACTGTCCCAACATGCCATAGCGTTTCTTCTCGAACTCTTCATCGGCCACCATGTAGGGGGCCAGGGAGCGGGCTGCGAAGAGCACATCCAGGAAGCGCTGCATGGAGGCGACGTGCGCCTCGGCTTCGCCGGTGGAATTGACCAGCAATTTGCCATTGTCGTCGAAGGCTACCCACTGTGGCAGGTAGAAACGCCTCGCCGCCGGTACGTACGGGACCTGGAGGCTGCCGCGTCCGTTGTCGGCTTTGCCTTCCTCGGCGATGGCGTCCGTTTCGGCGGTGATGGCCGATTCAAGGTCCGCCCCGCTGGAAACAGGGATGGACGGGATCTCCTCGCCCTCGGCGGTCGTGTACGCGACGGAACGTCCCGCCGGGAGCATGTTGTGGACGATGTGCTGGGCGGCCGCAAAGCGGACAAGCCCTGAGGCGATGGCAACGGCTTTATCGCTCGAAGAGTCGAGTTCGGTCAGGCGCTGTTTCAGCGTGGTGTGCACATCCCGCCCGGCAAAACGGTCGGCCAGTTTGCCAACCACCTGCTCGCGCATGTTCTGTGGAACCGGGAAGGGGATTGCCTCCGCTTTTTCCGCGGCCATGACCCGGTCCGGAAGCGTAAAGCGGACGCGCTGCGCCCGCTCGGTGAAAGCCTCCGCGATCTGACGTCCCTGTACCTCGAGGAAGCGCTGCACGATGGGCGGCTGGGCGTCAAAAAGCGCCGACTGCTGCTGATACTCTTCGTGGAACAGGTCTGCGGGGGTGCTGCTCATTTCAGTTGTCTGTGTCTTTTTTGCCATAAGTCACTCCTTTTCGGAGACACAAGGTCGCAATCATACTACCGATTTTTGGGCTGTCAAGCCTGCCCTTTATGAGAGCGCCGCCCCTGTGGAGCGGCGCAAAGAGATTTATGCCTGGGCGAAGGTGTCGATAAGCAGTTTTACATTGCCGCCCACCGGGTACATGATCGGGCAGGTGGCGCCGCGTTTGACGTATTCCTGCACCTTGGTGCGTGCTTCCTCCGGCGTGCCCGAAGCGGTGATGCGGTGGACGAGGTTGTCGGGAACGAGGTGTTTGGCCTTGTTGATCTGTTCCTTGGTGGCAGGCCACCCGAGGATGGACTGGATCTCGGCCACAACGTCAGCGGAAACGCCGCTGGCCTTGGCGATGTGTGGCTGCTGGGCCAAGTACTGGCAGAGCAGCATCTTGGTGGTGTCAATGGCTTTGTCGTGATCGTGGTCTACTGAGCAGACGACCAGCTGCGGACGGTCAATCTCGTCAAAGTTGCGCCCGGCTTTTTTGGCACCGGCGGCCAACAGGTCGATCGCCCGATCATTGTATTCCGGCGGGACGCAGTAATTGAGCACGCAGCCGTCGGCGATCTCGCCGGTCATTTCCATCATCTGGTCGCCGGTGGCGCCGATCATGATCGGCACATTGCGGGGTTCGCGCCGCCCGTGGACCACGTCCAGCTCGATGCCTTCAACATTCACAAACTCTCCATGAAATGTAACGCGTTCCATGGAGAGCAGGCGCTTCATGACGAGCACAGTCTCTTTCATGGCGGTCAGCGGTTTCTTGCGGTCGATTCCCACGTTGCGGGCCAGCGGGTCCCACCAGGCACCGATGCCGCACACGATGCGGTTGGGGGCCAGATCGTCGAGGGTCAGGTAGGTGGCGGCCAGCAGGCCGATGTTGCGGGTCCAGTTGTTAATGACGCCCGAACCGACCTTGATGCGGTTGGTAACGGCAGCGTAGGCGGCCATCGGCACGATGGCATCACGTACAAGGCGCGACTCAGCCTGCCAGACTGCTTCAAAGCCTTTTTCTTCGGCGTAGCGGACGTAATCCAGCCCGTCACGCAGGTCGTGGGAATCTTGCAGGTAAAGGGCAACGCGTTGTTTCATGGATTCCTCCGGTTCAAGATAAATTAAGTTTTTCCAAACCGCCAAGCAATTCCAGGTCTTCCGGTAGATCCAGATCCAGGCCGAGTATCTCGGAATGGACGATTTCCAGTTTTGCCCCGGCTTCTTTCGCCCGTTCGCTGTGGCGCTGGAAGGAACCGGGGCCATAGCCGTACTCGATCAATCCCGCCGGGTTGACGAGGAGCCCGTTCGTGCCGTCCTGACGCCGGTCGGGGGAGATGACCACTACCGGGGCCTCCTTGCCTACCTTGAGCAGGCTGCGCACGCTGGGCGGGTCGATCAGCGGCAGGTCAGCGGGCAGTACCAGAACAGCGTGCGCTCCATGTGCCTGGGCCACCACGGTGGCGCGCTTGATGGCTGTGTTGAACTGCGGGGCGCCGTTCTCGAGTACTGTCCGCCCGCCGATTTCACGGGTCAGGGCCAGGGCAGCCGGGTCGCGGCTGACTACCAGGGTATGCTCAATCTCCTTCACTTCGTTCAGTGTGACGAGGATATGTTCGAGCAGATAACGATTCAGACGGGTGCGCTGATCTTCGGTCACCATACCGCCCAGACGCGATTTACGCGCCCGCATGGGTTTTACAGGGAGGAGGCCCCAAAAAGCCATGGGTAAGGAATAAAGTTAAGCACATCTGCCGCCAAACGCCCCCGTTCTCCTCTGGATTTCATCGGGTTATCGGTCACCCTGCCTGAAACCATGACCTTGTGGCCAAGGCCTCGGTCAACAAGACCG
>CAZRCR010000244.1:0-4527 GCA_964598615.1 uncultured Anaerolinea sp. | reverse complement strand
TCCTGACCGCTACCGACTCGTCCATCAGCAGCGGTGACGTCGGCCTGATCGCCACCTCCTTCTCCGAAGGCGGCGTGGATATCACCTTCGACAACTTCGTCGTCAGCGAACCATAACCCATTCCAGGAAGCCTGCCTCCCGCGGTAAACCGCGGGAGGCTTTTTTATTTTCAGGATGTTTTGCCTGCCAATCCCCCGCGCTTTGTTACTCGAAATTTAATCTTTTCGGAGTATCATGGAAACACGTCTGACCAACACAGGAGGCACTATGCGAGACTTATCCAACGAGATCCTGGAACTCATCCGTCGCACATCTTCGGACCTGCCGACGGATGTAGAAAAACGATTGAAAGAAGCCGTCGAAAAGGAAGCCCCCGGTTCGGCGGCACGCGGTGCGATGGAGACCATTCTCAAGAACGTGGAACTCTCCCGCAAGAACTCCAGCCCCATTTGCCAGGATACCGGCACGCCCATTTTCTACGTCAAGTATCCGGCAGGCTGGAGCACTCTCCAACTCAAGAAACAGATCCGCGGGGCACTGGTGGAAGCCACCAAGAAATCCTACATGCGCCCCAATGCCGTGGATGCTGTCTATGATAAGAACAGCGGCAACAATCTCGGCGGTGACGATTTCCCCTACATTCACTTTGAGGAGATCGAAGGCGACGAACTGACCATCGAACTGATGCTTAAAGGCGGCGGCTGTGAGAACGTTGGGGCGCAGTACACCATCCCAGATAGCCGACTCGGCGCAGGGCGTGACCTGGCAGGGGTACGCAAGGTCGTCCTCGACGCAGTACAACGGGCGCAGGGTCAAGGTTGCGCACCAGGAATCCTGGGCGTGTCCATCGGCGGGGACCGGGGAACCGGGTACGTCAAATCGAAGGAAGTCCTGTTCGACAAACTCGGCACTCGCAACGCGGACCCGAAACTGGCCGCTCTCGAAGAGCAGTTGACCGAGGAAGCCAACCAGTTGAACATCGGGCCAATGGGCTTCGGCGGCAAAACCACGGTTATCGACACCAAGATCACCGGCCTGCATCGTCTCCCGGCCTCGTACTTCGTCACCGTTTCCTATATGTGCTGGGCCTATCGGCGACGCAAGATGACGCTCAAGGCTGACGGCGAAATCGTTTACGATTAGGAGCACACCATGAAATCAGTGAACATTCCCATCAGCGATGATGTTATCCGAGAACTCAAGGTTGGCGATCCGGTCATGCTCAACGGCGTGATGATTACCGGACGTGACACCGTCCACAAGTGGATGATCGAGACTTTCATCAAGAAAACCCGCCAACCCCAAGGCGATGACCTGGAAGTGTATGAGGCGCTCAAGCCGATTCTGCAGGGCGGCGTCATCTACCACTGCGGACCGGTTGTCTCCGGGCTGGACACGAAACAATACAAATTCGTGGCCGCCGGTCCGACCACGTCCATCCGTGAGGAACCCTACCAGGCCGACGTGATGAAGCATTTCAACGTCAAGGGCGTGATCGGCAAAGGCGGTATGGCCGCCAAAACGCTCAAGGGTTGCCAGGAAGTACCGGGGGTATACCTGCATGCCATCGGCGGTGCGGCCACGCTCATCGCCCAATCGGTGGTCAAGGTGCTGGGTGTCTACAAATACGAGTTCGGCGTGCCGGAAGCCATCTGGGTAATCGAGGTCAAGGACTTCCCCGTAGTAGTGACGATGGACTCGCACGGACAGTCCCTGCATGAAGTGGTGGAAAAGGAATCTGCCAAGGTGCTGGCAGATTTGCTGGCAAAGTAGTGGCAGCAGAATAGAATCGAAAAGCGTCCGGCATTGGGGCCGGACGCTTTTTTGATATGCCATTCGCTATTTTGCAGAGGCTTTCAACCAACCCGACACGACCCAGGGCATCATGGCAAAAAATCCAACCAGGGCCAAACCACCCGCTCCGGAGAAAAAGGAAACCAGCACGATGCCGAGGGCCGTGACCAGATAACTCGCGACTGCCCAAAGGTCGAACCTGCTTTCAGCCGTTGTCCTCCCCTTACCGGCGGCGAGCAGATACAGGGCGTACGTGGAGAAGACCGTCAGCCACCAGCCCCAGAAATTTTGCAGGGGAATGCCGAAGTAGGCGCCATTCACATCCCAAACCCAATGCCCGCCCGCCACCATGACCGGGTCCATGATCACATCCCAGGCTGTCATGACCAGCCCGCCAACGGCAGCAACAGCCAGGATACGCTGTCCACGTTTCCAGCCAGAGGGTATCAGCCGGTCGGCGATGACAAAGGACGGATAACTCATCATGAACCACGCCACCGGGATCAGATACGGGACAAGTCCCAGGAACTTGGGGCCGAGCTTCTCGGTATAGTGATAAGGACCATAGACCAGCCCCGTGGCCACGCCGACACTCTCGTAGAACAGACTGACCACGAAGACCAGCGCCAGCATGAGCAGGGCACGTTTCCATCCCTCACGCTGACCAGCATGCAACACAGCAAAGGCAAAACCGATCAAAGTTGTGATGGGGGTGATGAAGAAGGGCAACGTTTGCCCCAGAACCAGACCGGCAACCGTGTAAACGGTCAGCAAAGCGTACAGTATCAGAATGAGCAGAGAAATACGGCGCAGGGTCATGATGCCTCCAAAAACAAGATTGAAATGATTATAAGGTAAAACTTTCGGGTTGCAATGAAATGTCGCACACAACATACAGGCTCCCGGTCATAACCCAACAGGGCGTTGGGGGTTGCATATTTGCAGAACCCTGACTTGGGTGTATACTCTCGTCACTAAACCTACCCCTGCGGAGGTCTTTTTTATGAAAAGAGCAGTCAGTATCAGCATTGGTTCGTCCAAACGCAATAAAGCGGTTGAAGTCACCCTGCTGGGTGAGAAAGTCAGCATCGAACGCATTGGCACGGATGGGGATATGGAAGCCGCGGCCCGAAAATACGAGGAACTCGATGGAAAAGTGGACGCGTTCGGCGTGGGCGGGGCCGACCTGGGTCTGCTGGTGGATACGAAATGGTACCCGCTCTATTCGGTCAATAAGATGGTGCACACCATCAAGAAAACGCCCGTGGTGGATGGCACAGGCCTGAAGATCACCCTGGAGAAAAAAGCCGCCCCCTTCCTGGATGCCCACCTGAAGGACTATATCGAAGCACGCGGACGAAAAGTATTCATTATGACCGGGGCAGACCGCTGGGGTCTCACTCGTTCCTTCCTGGACGCCGGGTATGAGTGCACCTTTGGGGATTTCATGTTCTCCCTGGGGATCAACATCCCCCTGCATACAGACAAGCAACTCAAGACCCTGGCCGCCCTGTTGATGCCCATTGCCGGACGCCTGCCCTTTAGCTGGGTATATCCCATTGGCGAAAAGCAGGAAGAGCGCAAACCCAAATACCAGAAGTGGTTCGAGTGGGCCACGGTCGTAGCGGGTGACTGTCACTACATCAAACGCTACATGCCCGATGATATGCGCGGGAAGGTGGTCGTTACCAACACCACCACCCAGGCCGATACGGAACTCTTCCGCAAATGTGGTGTGAAATACCTGATCACCACCACGCCCATCCTGGAAGGCCGCTCTTTCGGTACGAACATGATGGAATCGGCACTGATTGCCGTTTCGGGCAAAGGCCGCGTGCTGACCCATCCCGAATACGAAGAAATGCTTGCCAAGCTCGGCTTCGAACCATCCTTGCAGGAACTCAATTAATCAAAAAGAAGCTTCCGAAGCCTTGCAACTTCGAGAGCCAATCTCACTTGGAGGAAGCACAATGGATGCAATCATTACTGCGGGCGGAATCCCGCTGCCGGAAGAACCGTTATACCCCTACACCGAAGGCCGTTCCAAAGCCCTGATTGATGTGGCCGGGAAACCAATGGTACAGTGGGTGTTGGATGCTCTGTGCGGGGCCAAAACCATCGACAGCATCATCATTGTCGGCCTGACCGAAAAATCTGGCATCACGTGCAGCAAGCCAGTCTACTACCTGTCCAACCAGGGAAAAATGCTGGACAACTTCCGGGCCGGAGTGCGCAAGTCCATCGAGTTGAGCCAGAAGAGCAAACACGTTCTCTTCGTCTCATCCGACATTCCTGCCATCAACAGCGAAATGGTGGACTGGGTGGTCAACACCGCCCTGGAAACCGACGATGACATCTATTACAACGTCATCCAGCGCGAGACCATGGAGAAGCGCTTCCCGAACTCGAAACGGACCTGGACACGGCTGGCCGATATGGAAGTGTGCGGCGGCGATATGAACGTGGCACGCTCCAGCCTGGTCGTCACCGAAGACGAAACCGGCCTGTGGCAGAAGATCTCGGACGCCCGCAAAAGCCCGGTCAAACAGGCCGCCCTGATCGGCTTCGACACGCTCATTGGACTGCTCTTCCGCAAGTTGACACTGGACATGGCCGCCCAAAAGATCATGAAGAAACTGGAGATCACTGGACGCGCCATTGTCTGTCCATATGCCGAAGTAGGTATGGATGTGGACAAGCCGCACCAACTTGAGATCATGCGTGAAGACATGA
>CAZRCR010000243.1:0-4543 GCA_964598615.1 uncultured Anaerolinea sp. | reverse complement strand
ACACGCGAACTCGCCCGGCAGATCTGGCAGGAGACCGAGAAACTCTTCGCCACCACCGGCCTGCGGACCGTGGCCGTCTATGGCGGCGTAGGCTATGGGGCGCAAACCACGGCCATCAAAGAAGGGGCACACGTGGTAGTCGGCACACCGGGCCGCGTGCTCGACCACCTGCTCAAACGCACCCTTTCGCTCGAACACATCAACATGATGGTCTACGACGAAGCTGACCGGATGCTTTCGATGGGCTTCTACCCCGATATGCAGGACCTCCAGCGTTACCTGCCCAAGCGTGACATCCACACCTGCATGTTCTCCGCCACCTTCCCAGACTCGGTCTTATGGACCGCCCGCCAGTTCATCCGGGAGCCGGATTTCCTCAGCCTGAGCACCGACCACGTCCACGTCACCGACACCGAGCATGTTTTCTACATCGTCCCCGGCCTGGACAAAGATCGCAGCCTGGTACGCCTGATCGAGATCGAGAACCCCGCCTCGGCCATCGTTTTCTGCAATACCAAAGCCCGTGTCCACTATGTGACGGTCGTATTACAGCGCTTCGGATACGACGCGGACGAACTCTCCGCCGACCTGTCACAGAGCGAAAGGGAGCGGGTGCTGGACCGGGTACGGCGCGGCGCGCTCCGGTTCCTGGTCGCCACCGACGTGGCAGCGCGCGGCCTGGACATTCCCCAGTTGTCGCACGTCATCCAGTACGAGCCGCCCGATGAACAGGAAGCCTACATCCACCGCGCCGGGCGGACCGGACGCGCCGGGGCCAGCGGCACAGCCATTACACTTGTCAGCCGGCTGGAAAAGTTCGCCCTGGACCGGATCGGCAAGACCTACAATATCCCGTTCGAGGAGCGCCCCCTGCCCACCGACGCGGACGTGGAAGCGGTGGTCTCCGAAAGGATGACCGCCCTGCTGGAAGCCCGCCTGCGCAAACGTGACCGTCTCCAAACCGAGCGCTCGCGGCGCTTCGTCAAGCTGGCACAAAACCTGGTGGAAAACGAGGACGAGGTACCGGTCATCACCATGCTGCTGGATGACTACTATCAGCAAAGCCTGCATGCCCCCGTGGTACAGCCAGCCCCGGCAGAAAGCGGTCCCGCGGAAAGGCCCAGGAAACCGGAACGCCGCCGTCCCAGACGCAGATAAACGCAGACCTCGGGCAAACCAGCCCGAGGTCCGTTTTTTGGCCGAATGGAAGATGGGAATCGAATTACGGGGCCATGACGATCAATGTTTCAAAATGGACTTCAACGGGCATGTTGGGATCGTACGTGCCCGCGCCAAGACCAATGTCGCCATCGCTGAATGTAGTGTCGGTGCCGTCGAACACGGTCACGCCATTGATGGACATGGACAGATGGCTGCCGTCACAAACGACTGTGATGTGATTGGTCTGGTATCCCTGGATGATGGCATCGGACGGGGTCCACTCTTCGGACAGCAAAGAGGTATAGTCCTGCCCGCCACCGGTGTAGTACCCGACCGCGTAATAACCATCCCCGGTTGCCTCAAAGACATAACCGTCGCCGCCCTCCTGAAGACGGCAGTCAACACTGTAGCTGAAGTAAGCCGCGTCCGGCCCGCTAACAGGAGTAGCGTCCACATCGATGATCGTGTCCGCGAAAAGACGATTGGAAGCTCCGTATGTGGAGTAATCGGTCGTCCGGGAGACCACATAATAGTAGCTGCTGCCATACCCGGAAGCAGCGCCATCGTTATCGAAAACATCCCAACCCGTACTCTGATCGCTGAAATCATCGAAATATGGCAATTCACCATAACCGCATACCTGGACTGTAGGCACAATCACCGGCACATCGACGGTCGGGAATGGCGTTCCGGTAGGCGTCAGCAACGATGTCAGGGAACCACAGGAACAGGCAATGAGCACCATCGACAAAACCGAACCTGCCAGAACAATCCAAACTTTCTTGTGAGTCTTCATACGACCTCCTTTTCAATAATGTAACTTCCTGTCAAAAGATGACGTTCTATGTATAATAGTATATGATATTTTTTGCCTGCGCGCGCAGTTGGGGCGCAGGATTTTTAATACAGTGAATCCATCAATAAAACCGAGGCGCGTTCCATGGATATCCAGATCAAAGAAGTGACCACACTGAAAGAATTGAAACAGTTCGTCCGTTTCCCACTGAAACTCTATAAAAAAAGCCCTTACTGGGTGCCCGCACTGACTTTCGACGAACTGAACACCCTGCGGCGTGACAGGAACCCGGCTTTCGAGAACAGCGAGGCGCGTTATTGGATGGCCTATCGGGATGGCCGCCCTGTGGGCCGCGTGGCCGCCATTTTGAACCGCAAACACATCGAAAAATGGAAGCAGAAGTATATGCGTTTCGGCTGGCTGGACTTTATGGACGACCCCGCCATCCCCGCCGCCCTGATGGGCGAAGTGGAAGCCTGGGCACGCGAGGCCGGGCTGGAGGCGGTTCATGGCCCGCTCGGCTTCACCGACCTGGACCGGGAAGGAATGCTCGTGGATGGCTTCGACAAGGTTGCCACCCTCTCCACGTATTACAACCATCCGTACTACCCCAAGCACATGGAGCAGCTTGGTTATACGAAGGATACCGATTGGATGGAATACGAGATCACTGTCCCGGCCGAACCCGACCCGACGATTGCGCGCATTGCCGACATTGCCAAGCGGCGCTACAAACTTCACCTGCTGGAAGCCCGCAGCAAGAAGGACCTGCTCCAATATGCCGGTGAAATCTTCGACATCCTCGATGAGGCATACGCCCACCTGTATGGAACCGTCCCGCTGACCCGCAAACAGGTGGATGCATACGTCAAACAGTATTTCGGCTTCGTTCAACCCGATTTCGTACCGGTAGTCCTGGACGAAGAAGGAAAGATGGTGGCCTTCGGCATCACCATGCCGTCCCTTTCGGCCGCCCTGCAAAAATCGCGCGGGGAACTCTTTCCCTTTGGGTTCGTGCACTTTATGAAAGCGCTCAATACCTACGAACGCTTCGACCTGTACCTGATCGCCGTGCGCAAGGAATACCAGACCAAAGGCGTCAACGCCATCCTGATGGATCGCATGAACCAGGTCTTCAACAAACTGGGCGTCAAGCAAGTGGAGTCGAACCCGGAGCTGGAAAACAACGCCAACGTACAGGGGCAATGGAAATACTACGAACGCCGCCAGCACAAGCGCCGGAGAGTTTTCATCAAACGCCTGGAGAACTAAGCGCAACTCGCCCCTGAGCCGGGGCGAGTTTTTTATCCCACCGGTTGCACGCGGGAAACAAATCAAAGATAATATTTATTATCGTTGTTCTTCCCGGTCCACGAAATCCCTCGCCGGAGGGTGGTCTTTGCGGGCAGTTCGTGCAATAATCGAACCAGCCTGCTCGTAAAGGAGACCTTATGGACCGCAACGGCCTGCTCACCTTATGCGACTACAATGCCTACGCCAACGCCCTGGTGCTCGATGTTGCCAGCCGCGTACGCCCGGAAGATTTGGCCAAAGAGACCAGCCCAAGTCACGGGTCGGTCATCCGCCTGCTTCACCACATGCTGGATGTGGAATCATTCTTCCTGTGTATGTCCCGGAACCAGCCTCCCCGGCGCAGAGCGCCCACCAGCCTGGCAGACCTGCGGCAGGACTGGCTTGCCCTCGAGGACGAACGCCGGCGCTTCGTGGCAGACCTGTCCCAACCGGACCTGGAACAGGAGTATGAGATATCGATCGGGGGAAACCGCCTGCGCTTTCCGGTCTGGCAGATGCTCACCCAGTCCCTTGTGCACTCCACCCACCACCGCGGCGAACTGTCCATCCTGCTGACGGAACTCGGCCACCCCCTGCCCACGCTGGACATCATCCTCCAGTTCACGCAGGAGAGCGGGCAAACCTGGCCCGCATAAGCCATCCTAACAAAAAAGAAGCCGCGGCGGTTTAGGCTGTAAAATGGGGGAAATTTTTTCGAAGGGACTCAAACATCATGAACTACAACCCCATTCTCTCCCTTGCCACAGCCACGCTCGAGGTGGCCGCCGCCGTCTGGGCACTGCGCGGACCCGGACGCCGGTCGATCATTTACGCCACCAGCGCCATCCTGGTTTTCCTGGCAGGCTACCAGATCGTCGAAGCCATCTTCTGCACCGGCTCGCCGGTCACGCTGGCGTTCCTGCCGCGGCTGGCCTTCATGGTGGTGGCCTGGCTGCCGCCCACAGGTCTCCTGCTGGTGTCGCTGCTCTACCCCACGAAGAAACCTTTCCTGCGCTGGTACGCCTACGGGATGTACCTGTTCTGCGCGGCTCTCGTCCTTGGCATCGCCACAGACAAAGGCTTCGTCTCTGCCACGGTCTGCGAGATCGTGTTCGCCCGCTACGCCAACCCGACCCCGCTCTACGGGACCTACGGCCTGTTCTACCAGTCCGGGCTGCTCGCCATGCTCCTGGTCTCGGCCTACGGCGTGACCATCTCCGAGGAGCGCCGCCAGCGCATCCTGCTGGGACAGGTGCTGCTTGGCTCGATCGCCTTCATCTTCCCTTCCCTGGT
>CAZRCR010000242.1:0-4544 GCA_964598615.1 uncultured Anaerolinea sp. | reverse complement strand
CCACGCAACACTGTGACCGCGCCACCGCCCACCTTGACCGTCTGGATATCGTCACGCGGGCCGAGCACCTCGGCAGTACCGATCCCCGGGCGGCCCAGCCAATGTCCCTGCTCGGCGAGGAAGGTTGGCTGGTTGAGCAATCCGTAATGCCACAGGTAGGCCGCCATCCCCCCGGTTGCGGACCCGGTGAACGGGTCTTCGACGATGTCTGGCAGCAGGGCAAAGTGACGGGCGAACGTGTCGCCGCGTTCCACCCCTTGCAGGCAAAGAACGTGCGCGCTGAAGAAGTCTCCATCCCGGCGCAGGACGGCATACTTCGCCTGGTCCACCATAGCGCGGCGCAATACATCCAGGTCCCTGACCGCCGCGAATAGTTGCGGCGTGCCGGTGCTGACGGTCTGGATGACGGTGCCAGGCAGCAGGTCCGCGCGGGTCAGACCAAAGACGGGTAATGCTTCCTCGGGAGTGTACGTGCGCAGGAACTGCGGTTTGCGCTGTGACATGACCACGCGGTCCACTTTGCCGTTCCGGCCATAAATTTCCACGTCGATCGGTCCTTCGCGTAACTCTAGGGGAATTTTGAGATACTCGCCGGGCATGGACAACCGCCCCGTCTCGACCAGGGCGAAGACGGTGGCAATAGTGGGATGACCCGCCAGGGGGATCTCCTCCGATGGGGTAAAGTAGCGGGCGCGGAAGTTCCCATCCGGCTTCTGCCAGACGAAGGAAGTCTCCGAGAGATTCATCTCACGGGCAATGGCGAGCATCGTCTCATCCGAAAGGTCCGGGCAATCGAACACAATGGCGCACGGGTTGCCGCCCAGGGGACGGTCGGTAAAGGCATCGACTTGCAGGAAGGGGTAGGTGGGCATTTTGGCTCCAACGTCGGAATTATATCTCGGAGAAAAACATACTCGAAGTTCCTAAAACAACACTTCGCTTAGGATCGACCAATTGGTCATTGCCATTATCAAAACTGAAACCAATTATTTTTAGTACTCAACTTGCTCTTTTTTTGGTTTTGCTGTATAGTGACGCACAGTTATTATCCCATATGTATAAGTCGTTGTTCATTCGTTAAGGAGGAATATGACCATCAAACCAGATGCTGAAAGATATTTCGTCGGATATGAAGAAGAGCGCAATCTTGCTCGCCATCTTGATGAAGCATTTGATATTACTTTTAGAGACAGCCGAGGGGAGCTATCTTTTTGGCTTGCTGAACCAAAACCCCATACGAAAATGAGATTCGGCATTCAACAAGAAGTGCTCGTTATTTGTTCTCTTCACAAAAAAACCGACGCGCGAGTATTAACTGCAATTGAAAACATCTCTAGGACTCCAGATTTTAAACATCGCGTTGAAAAAGTAATATCAGTATTGGTTCACAAAGGCGATCAAAACGAGACGCAAGATTTGCTAAAGAAGACCGTTGATAGAATTGTTGTTCCAATACAAGTCGATGAACTTTTAAACCCTTCTCGCGGTAACTTCTTCTTGAGATCTCGTTTAGCGCAAGCGATAGGTTCAGTTGATCTCTTTGGAATGACATCTGCTATAACATCAGATAGGTACTTTTTTGGACGTGATGAACTTGTGCAAAGATTAATTGGTCGAATCACAATACAAAAAGAGAATTCAGGTATATTTGGGTTACGAAAAACAGGTAAAACATCTATACTTCGTGCAATACAACGCAGAACTGAGGATAAGGATATTCTTACAGAGTATATTGACTGTCAAAATCCGGGGATTCACGCCGCCAGATGGTGGCAAGTTCTGGAAAACATAGTTTGCAGATGCGAACAAAGCCTTAACAGAGACTTTCATAAGCCCTGTAAATTGTTAAAACAATACTCAGAATCAAACGCTGGGACAGGATTTTCTTCTGATATTAAAGCGATCATCAGCGCGGGCAACTTAAATCAAGTTGTTTTAATGTTTGATGAAATCGAATTTATTACCCACGGATTGAGTGGAGCATTAGGACAACATTGGGATCGAGATTTTCTACCATTCTGGCAAACGATAAGATCTACACACCAGGAAACCCAAGGTGATTTTGTGTTTATTGTGTCGGGAGTAAATCCTGCTTGTGTTGAGACATCGCATTTTGGGAATATCCAAAACCCCATTTTCCAACTAGCTCTTCCCCACTATCTTGAGCCATTCTCAGTTTCATTAGTAAGAGAAATGGTCAGAACCATTGGAAAATATGCAGGACTAGAATTTTCAGAAGCAGTATTCGCTTATTTACAATCCATATATGGGGGACATCCTTTTTTGATAAGAATAGCTTGTAGTCAAATATGGAAAAAATCTTCAATACAAAATCCCGAGGAAAAAACTAAAATCGAGATTCAAGATTTCGAGATTATGAAACCCGAAATAAAAGCAAAGCTTGCATCGCCAATTAAAGATATTCTTTTATCTCTGGTATGGTGGTATCCGGAAGAGTACGAACTACTTAGAATACTAGCGACCGGTGATGTCAAGTTCGTGGAAGAGTACATAGAGCAAGAACCAAAGTCAGTTTTTCAATTTGCCCAGTACGGTATTTTACGAAAAGAATCCATTGGTGAATTCGCAATTGTAGATATTAAGGAATTTCTCAATCGATATGGAGAGGCATATAAAAAAGAGATATCCCCATTTTCAAGAGGCGACATGCCACCCGAATTATTACCCGAATTACCGGATCTTGATAAAGTCGGTAGATTATTTGAGAAAAGAACAGAAATTGAAATTAAACTAAGAAAAGCTATAATGCTTTATCTAAATGTAAAATACACTTTTGACCCCCAAAAAATTTCGCAAGCAGTACTCCGAGCAATTAAGAAAAGAGCTGATAGGCCTGATCCTAAAGACTTATTTATTGGACGATCTCCCCAAGATGTAATGAATCAGTTGTATTCGCCAGATTTAAAAGACATCATTATAATTAATTGGGATATATTTAATCCTCTCTTTGAAAATAAAAGAGAGCGTTTCGAGATGAATATGGACACACTAAATATAGCTAGACGCGTTGACGCCCACACAAAACCTGTAACTCCCGAAGAAGCAAGTGATTTCGAAAATAGTTATTCTTGGCTATTAGCAAAATTAGCCAAGATTCAGTAAATTTCCAACACTAGTAGGCAAATTTAATTACAATCACTTTGATTAAACACAAATCCCGCGAACATTTTGTTCGCGGGATTAATTACTAGAGAGTAATCATCAGTAGCTAAATATGGATCGCGCTTCCCTCTGCCGCGTGCGCTGCTTCCATCAGCGCCTCGCTCAACGTCGGGTGGGCATGCACGTTGCGGGCGATCTCGGCCGGGGTCAATTCCATCATGTGCGCCAGGGTCAGTTCGGGCAACAACTCGGTCACTTCCGGGCCGACCATTGTTGCGCCCAGGATCTCGCCATACTGCTCATCCACCACCAGCTTGACCCAGCCAGCATAGTCCGCCAGACCAAGGGCCTTGCCGTTGGCCTGGAAGGGGAAACGTCCCACCTTGACCGTGAGACCGCGCTCCTTCGCCTGGGCCTCGGTCAGCCCGAAGGAAGCCACCTGCGGGGAGCAGTACGTGGCACGCGGCATCATTTCGTAATCCAGCGTAACCGTCTCGGTCCCGGCAATGGTCTCGGCACAGACAATGCCCATCGCCGAACCGACGTGCGCCAGCATCAGCTTGCCGGTCACATCACCAATGGCCCAGATACCGGGCACATTGGTCGCCATTTTCTCGTCGATCTCGACGAAGCCGCGCTCGGTCAGCTTGACGCCCACTTCCTCCAGCCCCAGGCCTTTCGAGTTGGGACGGAAACCGATCGCCACCAGCGCCTGCTCGGCTTCGAGGGCTTTCGTCTCGCCGTTGGCAGAGACCATCACCTTGACTCCGGTCGCGGTCGCTTCAACCGACTCGACCTTGTGACCGACCAGCAGCTTGACGCCGCGCTTGGTATATGCTTTGGCCACTTCAGCAGCAGCTTCTTCGTCTTCCAGCGGCAGAACATGTGGCAGCATCTCCACCACGGTCACATCCACACCGTAAGAATTCCAGACCGTGGCAAACTCCATCCCGATCGCACCCGCCCCGATGACGACGGCACTCTGCGGCAGTTTCTCCTGCAGGATGGCTTCGTAGTATGTGACCACTTTCTCGCCGTCCACTTTCCAGGCTGCCGGGACCGCCGCACTGGCGCCAGTTGCAACAATGATATTCTTCGCCTGGAGTTCGGTTACTTTGCCGTCCTTGTCGGTCACTGCGACCTTATCGCTGGCGGTCAACTTCGCCGTTCCCATGTGGACGGTGATATTGTTCTTTTTCATCAGGAACTCGACCCCCTTGACCAGCCGCCCCGAAACCTGGCGGGACCGTTTGGCAGCCACGCCGAAATCGAGTTTCAGGTTCTCGAACGAAAAGCCGAACTCCTTGCCGCGCTCGCGCAGGGTATGCGCCACTTCGGCATTCTTCAACAACGCCTTGGACGGGATACAGCCCACATTCAGGCATACGCCGCCCATCCACTGCTTGTCCACGATGGCAGTC
>CAZRCR010000241.1:0-4546 GCA_964598615.1 uncultured Anaerolinea sp. | reverse complement strand
ATGGATACCCATCGTTGACCTTTTTGCATCAGGTCAAGGTAAAAGAACTCTTTTTGGCATTATATCGGACCTGATGGGAACCGCAGGGGCAAGTTCGCCTCGTCCAATAACGGTGATAGACATTTCTGTTCGCGGCAACCAAGGGCGCTTCTGGTCTGATGAACTACAAAGGCGTATTCTTGGTAAACTCTTAAATGTTCTTGTGGCCCAAGCAACTGCCAGGCTATCAACTGGAGAAAGTGCGAATGTTCTAGTACTGTTGGATGAAGCCCATCGTCATGCACCAAGTGGAAAATTAGACGAAGATTCCGAAGCGGAGAGATTGCGGTCTTTGCTTAGGAGAGCAGTAAGAGAGACTCGAAAATATGGGATTGGTTGGTTTTTTATTAGTCAAACTTTGGGAGGACTCGATAATGAGATTCTTCAGCAATTACGTATACTTGCCTTTGGATTTGGACTTGCGATGGGAACTGAATTTGAACGGCTTCGCGATTTCGTGGGCGGTGATAAACGTGCACTTGAGCTTTACCAATCTTTCCGCGACCCGCAGAGTTTTCCAAGACGAGACCTTCAGGAATTCCCTTTCATGGCGGTTGGCCCAGTTTCACCTCTTGCTTTTAGCGGGAAGCCACTGTTTTTTACAGCGTTTACAAATTCAGATGAGTTTCTAAGCACAAACAATATTAGTTCCGTTTGATAACAAAAAACGGGAGGCGGATAGCCTCCCGTTTGTCATGCAAGACTTCGGCGCGGGATCAGGGTAGCCCAGACCCCGGCCAGGTCGTCGAGCGAACGTACCTCAACAACCTTGTTCGCGATCACATCCGTGACCTGGTGGATCTCTTTCAGAGTGCGTGAATCGCTTGTCTGGCCCAAAAGCAGGACAGAGGTTCGCTTCCGGCAGGCATCGGGGATATACAGGGGCAAATGCCCGGCCCCGTCCGTGAGAACGAGAACCTGGTGATCGGGGAACTGCTGCCAAACTTCCGGCAGCCATCCGAAAACCGTGTCTGGTCCGTTTGCCTTGTCCAACGAGATGCCTCCGCCCAGGGTGCGGGCAAAGAGCAGGGTGCTGGGGTCAAAATCTTTCGTGTGCCAGGCTTCTTGCGAGAACAACAGGGTGCGCACGTCGCCGCCATCGGCTTGAATGGCCAGCGCAATGGCACGGGCGGCTGCCAGGGCAGCGCTCCATGGAGCGCCGTCATCAGCACCCATGCTTCCAGACCAATCGAGCGCAAGAAGGATCTTCTTCAGCCCGGTCTCCTTCGTCCGGGTGGGACGATGGGATTGCATCGAGAACGGCATGGGCGAGCTGCGCAGGGCAGCCTGCCGGTCGAGACGACCGGGAGCCATGACGCTCTGGACACTGGCCGGTGCGACCCAGCGGGCTTTCAACTGGCGGCTGAGTTTCAGCACTTCCATGGAAGGCGGGACCCTGCCGTTGGACGAGATGCTCGTCAGCGGACAGGAGCACGCACCTTGCGGGACCATGATCTGGAGATCGTCGCTGCTGATCCCGCCATCGAAGGCGATGCCAGGCATCGGATCCATCGACATACCGACGGGTGGTTTTTCACAGCAGAGTTCCGGGTAATCATGCGCCAGGATCTCCAGCAGGGCGGGCAGGTTGCCCGCGTGCGATTGCGGGATATGATCGTAGATCCAAGCCAACAAGTCCATCACACGGCGGTTATCGAACTGCTGCGAGGACGACCAGAAGCCGCCCCGGGAGCGGATCGCCGCGGGAGCAAACGAGCAGCTTGTATCGACACAATAGCGGCTGTACAGCAGGGCTGCCATCGCCGCCGACACAAAATCCTGGGCTTTACGGTAAGACCGGGTATATTCACCGGTCTGGGTCTCTCGAACCCTTTCCCGTAATGCCTTGATCGGATGGTGGAACAGGGGGAAGACCATCACAGCATGGTTTTCGCAGTGGACATCGAGAACGATATTCACCACATCATGCAGGAGTTTGGTCCGCTTTTGGACGGCTTCGATCTCTTTCAATGGCTGGAGCCAGTGACCGATCTCGTGCGCCAGGAGACCCAGGAAGATCTCCGGCCTGCCGTCTTCGAGGCCAACGCCGCAAAATTGCTTCGGCATTGTCACCACATGCTGCCCGTCGGTTGACGCTGTTTCGGCGTCTGCCACAACGAGCCGCGGGCGGTATGCAAGGGACAGGTCGCCCAACAAAAAACCAGCAACCATATCCAACTGCTTTTGCAAAGCCGCCAGAAGGTCTTTCAACGCATCGGCCATTACACACCGGTCCCCTTCAGAAGTGCATCGAAGGCGGTGGCAGCAGCCGGGTCCAGGATCTGCAACCGGGAACGGTAGCGATCGAGGATGCGTTCGTCATCGGGTCCGGTTGCCCGGACCAGCTCGCCATATTCCAGGGGCAGGGGGAGAGTCCCGTCCTGCGTCCCGGTCCAGGAAACCCGGATGGCCGTGGCGAGCTTCAGGCTGAACAGGCCCGCGACCCCGTCGGAGAAGCCCACGTTGATCGGCACGGTGCGGCGCACCAGGGCCGGATCGAGCGGCGTTCCCCAGGGGTTGCACGCCAGGGCGATGTGAACATCGCTGGCTGGCGCCCATTCATCGCCCCAGAACGGGGCAGACGTGGCGCGCACTGCGCCATCGAACGGGATCCCCAGAGACTTGACGACCTCCGAGGGGATCGGCAGCAACAGCCGCATGAGCGACTCCTGCGCTCGCAAGTGGTAACGGGTGAACTCGTCCAGGAAGAGCAGGACCGGTTCGCCCATCTCGCGGGCATTGCCGAGCGCCTGGGCAATTGGGCCAGGCATTTTCTTCCCGTTGGGCATCTCCACACCGACCAGATCGCTGTCGGTGTAAGAGTCAGACCCGGCGTGCTCGACCAGGCGGCGGTCCATCAGGGACGCTACCCGGCGGATGGCCGAGGTCTTGCCGCAGCCGGTCGGACCGACCAACAACGGTACAAGGTCCTCGTTGAGGACCTCCAATACCTGGTCGGCCAGACCCAGGATGGCGCGGTCGATCGCTTGGGCGACCTCTTCTTGGAAGGGAGGATTTCCCTTGATCGGATCGGGCGTAGGCTGCGGAGCAACCGCGGCGGGATCGGCGTTGGGAATGTACGCCTCGGGTTTTGCCGCTTCAATGATTGATGGAATGTCCGAGACGAGTGCCACGGCAACCAGGTGCTTGCACAGGCGCTTCTCGGTCCAGCCACCGCTTTGCAGCCAGTCTGCACAGGTGCAGGATGGCGTGACACGGGCGGTGTTGGTGGGCGGGTTGTGCAGGATCTTCCATTCCACCTGGTAACTGTGGATTTGCTGCTGCACCCCAAGGTGCAGGTTGCCATTCCCTGACCCGGTGACAAGTTGAAGGCGGGCTTTTCCCTTGGCGAGATCTTCGGCTCGTCTCATGCGCCCATCTTCGATGGTAAAGCCGCCGAAGTTGTGCTTGACGAGCCATTGGAACAAAGACATTGCTGACATGGTTTTCTCCTAGGATGACATGGTTGGACTTTGCGCCAGGCGGGTTGCCTGACGGAATTGCCCGGACCGGTGTCGAACCGTTCGCCTGCGCCTGATCCCCATAATCCGGGGTACGCAAGCGGGCAGGAGGAAAACCTGAAATTGTACAGACGGAGATTTCTCCGATGTTTGCGCTTACTTGCTTGAAGCAGAACTGCTCTCGCCGGGATCGCCGCCAATCGTGACTGTGGCGTTGATTGGTGCAGGCTTGATCTGTGTGGTCGGCTGGCTGGAGACGATCTGCCAGTTGACCGCCACCACCTCGGTGACGATCTGTTTGACCTTTGCCTTCTTTAGCTTTTCGGGGAGATCGATCCCCCTGGCAATCGCCGCCAGGGGTGTCTCCCGCTCGGCGTTGCGGATGAAGCCGGTGATGTGCAGCTCGTCGCCGATATTGACGACCTGGCCGCGGGTGACGGCTTCCGGCAGGATCACGTTCACCAGGTCGGATGGACCATCGGAACGGACCGGGAAGAAGGCGGGACGGCGCATCTGCAAACGAAGGCCGCGATCGTTGCCGAACGACCAGGCTTGCAGGACGGTCCCGATCAGGAAGACGTGGTTGGCATGGAATGACATGGGTTTCTCCTTGAGAAAAAAGATCGGTGGGAGGGTTTGCCTCCCACCGGTGGTGCAAAAGGCGGGTAGCCTCTGCGATCGTGCGGTCAACTCGATGAGTCGAGTCGACACACGCCTCCAGGGTTAGAAGGGGATGTCCACCATCTCGGTCAGGCTAGGATCCACGGCGTTGGCCGCCGCGATCAGCGTATCGACCAGGGTGACCGGCAGTCGGAATTCGTAGACATGCGAGAAGATTTCGCTCACACGGGCATCCGGCGCATCCTCCCGGCGAGAGTTGCAATGCGGACAGAATTCCTCGAAGGCGGGATGGATGTATTCCTCCTCGCACTCGCAATCCCAGAAGAGTGGTGTGGTGTAGAACACGCCGCTCTTACCTTCGTGCTTTTCGAGCAAGGTGGGGATACTGCACATGATCACATCCTATCCTGCTTCGCCAAACTCGC
>CAZRCR010000240.1:0-4553 GCA_964598615.1 uncultured Anaerolinea sp. | reverse complement strand
CCAGGCCGCCATAGAGCAATACCCACAGGAACTGACCGGCCACATCCAGGGCTAGGAATTGCAGAAATGGGTAGCGGCTGCCTGCAATCACGTTGACGGCAGGCGCCAGCGGGGTCAGCCAGAAGCGGGTCAGCAGGATTGCCCATCCTCCCTGTCGGTTGATGGTGGCCTGGGCCTGCTGCCAGGCCGGCTTTTGTCCGAAACGACGCTTCAACCAGGGTTGGGCAAGATGGCCCAGCAGGTATTCGCTGTTATCGGCCAACGCGGCGCCTGCCAGGCAGGCCAGCATGGCAATCCGCCAGTCGATCAGGCCGGTGCGGGTGAAGGCTCCGGCGGCCACGATCACCATTGTGATGGGGAAGGGGATGCCGAGAGAGCCGAAGTAGGAAACAAAGAGCAGGATCGGCGCACCATAGGCTGCCAGGTTCGTGAGATCCCATTGGGTCAAGGTATTCATAATCTCCTGTTCCAGACATCTGAGGTCTGTCAGGCTAATCCTAGTAGCTTCCTCCCCTGAAGTGGTATAGCTCTTGTATATGTTGCTGAAGAAATGTTTTCTCCCCTATACCATTTCTAAACCTGTTGGAATGACTTGTTCCTATAATCGCAACAGGTTTACTTTACTAAAAACATGGAGCAAAGGAATAAGTATCATGCACACATCCGGAAGTAAGATTTTTGTATGGTTGGCCCTGGTGCTTGCCCTGGTTGTTGGTGGGGTGGGCTACCTCCTGGCTGACCGTTACCTGATAGACCACATCGAGATTACGGACGTCAATGCCGCGGCCGAGACCGTGGAAGCGGCCAGTTCGACCGAACAGCCGGTCACCACTGTTGCTGTGAATGACACGCAAGCCACAGCAACAGTCTATGCGGATGATTGGAATTACCAGAGTGGGGATGTATCGATCTCGGTCCAAAAAGTGACCACTGGAAGCGGGAACAACACCGTAACCTATTTTGTCGCAGATGTGATCCTGTCGGATGCCACCCAGTTGACCAGCGCTTTCGCCAATAATAGTTTTGGGCGAAATATCGTTGAATACACATCGGTCATTGCCGAGGAGAATAATGCCATCTTTGCCATTAACGGTGATTACTATGGCTTCCGTACCGATGGGATCGAGATCCGCAACGGAGTCATCTACCGCGATATTCCGGCCCGCACCGGCCTGGCATTTTATACGGATGGCTCGATCCAGATCTATGACGAGACCCAGACCAGTGCACAGGAACTGTTGGATGCAGGTGTCTGGAATACGTTATCTTTCGGGCCGGCATTGCTTGTCGATTCGACCATTGTCTCGAACTTGGGAACGGTGGAGATCGATACCAATTTTGGTAACCATTCCATTCAGGGCGATAATCCCCGTACCGGCGTGGGTATCATCGATGAGAACCATTTTGTTTTCATCGTAGTGGATGGACGCAGCCCCGGCTACAGCAAGGGTGTCACCCTGACGGAGTTCGCTCAGATCTTCAAGGATTTGGGATGCACCGATGCCTACAACATCGACGGCGGCGGTTCTTCGACGATGTACTTCATGGGACGAGTGGTCAACAACCCGCTTGGCAAGAACCGCGAACGCGGTACCAGTGACATCCTCTACATTGGCGGATGATTCCCCACAGAATAAAGGTTTTATAATACTCATATGCCCCGAAAAATCCTGGTTGTGGATGATACGAAGAATGTGCAAGCCCTGTTGACCGATTTCCTCACCGGCCAGGATTTCGAGGTCCTGACTGCTTCTGATGGCCGGGAAGCGTTGGATATTGTCCATGCGTCCCGGCCGGACCTGATCCTGCTCGATATCATGATGCCCAACATGGACGGTTATCAGTTCATTGCTCATTTGCGGCGTGAAGCCGATATTCCGGTCATCATGATCACAGCCAAACAGCAGGAAGAGGATGTGATCCGCGGCTTCGACCTGGGCGCGGATGACTACATCACCAAGCCGTTCCGCATGCGCGAGCTGCTCGTCCGCATGCGGGCGGTGTTGCGTAGGGCTGTTTTCAAGGAAAAGGGTGACCAACGCCTGGAGACCGGAGACCTTGCCCTGGATTGCGGCAGGCACGAGGTCCGCCAGGCCGACCGGCTGATAGAGCTTACTCCTCTCGAGTTCCAGATCCTGGAATTGCTGATGCGTTCTCCCGGGCAGGTGGTGAAACGTGCCGACCTGTGCATGTGCCTGGTTGAAAATGGATACAGCGGCTCCGAAACCACCCTCAAGATCCATGTTCACAACCTGCGCTTGAAGTTGAACGATGACTCGAATCAGCCTCGCTATATTGAGACCGTCTTTGGCATCGGGTATCGGTTTATCGATATGGAAGCATGATGAAAATACGTCTCACACTGCAAAGCAAGTTGATTCTTTCCTACCTGACCGTTGCGCTGATCACGGTGCTGCTGGTTTCTCTGCTTATTCGCGTGACATCCGGAAGATCGTTGATGAACCTGGTCATGGACCAGCAAACTGCCCAGTTGACTGATGCTGTGAAAAGCTATTATTCTTCCAATGGCAGCCTGGATGGATTTTCCGAGTACTACATGCGGACTGAGGATTCGTCTTCGAATACGAATCGGCCTGACACGCCAGGCCAGCCTCCTGATTACCAAGAGCCGCGCGGCGTACAAGGCTTGGTGGATTCGGACTATCGTGCCCTCTTGCCCACGCTCGGGTATAAGATCGGCGAAACGGTTCCGGCTGACATGGTCAAACATGCAACAGAGATTGCGGTCGATGGCCAGACCATTGCCTGGATACTGCCGGATACAAGCCATGCTTTCACGCTCAGCCCGGAGGAGCAGCTTTTCCTTGACCGTTCCACCCTTGCCATTGGTTTGGCTGCGCTGGCAGGGGTCCTGGCGGCAGTGGCGATGGGCTTCCTGCTATCGGGGCGATTGCTGAAACCAATTCGCCGTTTGACCGTGGCTTCGCAGGCGTTGGCGCAGGGTGACTTGCAGCAGCAGGTCCCGGTCATGTCGACGGATGAACTTGGACAGTTGACTGCCACCTTCAACCAGATGAGCGCTGACCTTGCCCGGGTTGACCAGCAGCGGAAGCGCATGACTGCGGATATCACCCACGATCTCAGCACCCCGCTCCAGATCATTTCCGGTTACATCGAGATTTTGGAAAACGGCGATGTGCCGCTCACACCGCAGCGCGTCGAGATCATCAAGACTGAGATCGAGCACCTGCGCCGCCTGGTCAGCGATCTTACAACCCTGACGCAGATCGAAGGCGGCAGCCTGGATATCCTGCTTGAACCAGTGCAGGTCTCTGCGTTGATGGAACGGATTTATTATGCCTACCAGCCGATTGCGGACCGGCAGAATGTTGCTCTGGTACTGGATGTGTTGCCTTCCTCTCCGTCCATTTTCGCAGATGAAGGTCGTATGTTGCAAGTTTTGAAGAACCTGGTGGATAATGCCCTCCGGTATACGCCGCAGGGAGGACAAATCACCCTTGGTGTCAGTAACGGGGACCAGGTCCGCTTGCGGGTTTCTGACAACGGCTTGGGGATTGATGCGGAAGATCTGCCCTTCGTCTTCGACCGTTTCTATCGCGCAGATAAGTCCCGCGGCGGTAGCCCAGGCAAGATGGGGCTGGGTTTGGCGATTTGCAAGGCCTTGGTTACGGCCCAGGGTGGAACCATCTCTGTGGAATCCGCAGGGAAGGGACAAGGCACCACGTTCGTGGTCACGTTTGCGCCGCTCAAGAGATAAAAGCAAATTCGATTTGCGACTTCTGTCATTCCCCCTTTTTTCGGAGCAGGGGTGGGACAAGATTTTTGTTATCTATAATTTGACAAATTTTATCTTATATATTATAATCATTTGTGACAAATGGAACAATCTCTTTCGCAATCGTTTGCAAAAGAGTATCTGATGAAAGGAGAAAAAATGGAAGTAAAGGATAAGGTTATCGTAGTTACCGGTGGCGGCAATGGCATTGGACGCGAATTGGTCCTGCACCTTCTTGCCAGGGGCGCTTCGGTTGCGGCTGTGGATATCAACCAGCCTGCCTTGCAGGAAACCGCCCGGCTGGCGGGTGATTGGGTTGCCAATCTTTCCACGCATGTTGTCGATCTTACCGACCAAAAGGCTGTGGAAGCCCTGGTGGAGCAGGTGATCGAGCGACATGGCGCGGTGGACAGCATTATCAATAATGCCGGGATCATCCAGCCATTCGTGCGGCTCAACAGCCTGACCTTCGAGCAGATTCGCAAGGTGCTGGATGTAAACCTTTACGGGGTGCTATATATGACCAAAGCATTCCTGCCGCGTTTGCTCCAGCGGCCGGTGGCACATATCGTCAATGTTTCCAGCATGGGCGGTTTCCTGCCCGTGCCTGGTCAGACCGTGTACGGAGCCAGCAAAGCAGCGGTCAAATTACTGACCGAGGGCCTGTACTCCGAACTCTTGAACACCAATGTGCGCGTTACCCTGGTGTACCCGGGCGCGATCGGCACGAATATCGCGGTCAATTCCGGCATTGCCATTCCTGTGCAATCCGTTGACGATCCGCAGGGGACGTTTC
>CAZRCR010000239.1:0-4555 GCA_964598615.1 uncultured Anaerolinea sp. | reverse complement strand
CTGGGGTTGGACGATCTGGATGGCTTGTCCGCATTGGCGAAGGTTGTGTTGTAAATTTGTGATAAGGAGAGTTATTTGCTTTGTTCATTGTGATATATAATTCAAATCCGATCGCAATCATAATGATTCTACGAACAGGAATAAAGAAATATCAAGGAGGTAATTAAGATGTTTAAAATCATTTTTGATGGAAAGGCAAAAGAAAGCTCTCAGACTTCCGAATCGGTTTCCACTTTTCTTCGACAAGTAAACACACTTGAAGTCAAATATGATATGCCCGTTATTGTTTTTCAAGATGGTGTGAGCGGTGCTTATTATATAAAATGCTCAGTATTGGCAAGTGAGGTAGCAAAGCGTTGCGATTTGAGTGCGAAACTTGATGTGGCAAGTTCAGAAAGCTATCGAGCAAATCGGCTGCTATATACAACTCATATTACATTCAAAAGAATGGAAATTGATGCAGGAAAGGGGCGTGAGTTCAATGACATTATTGTTGAATACAACATAGATTACAATCCCGAAACTCCATTAAAAGTATGGGGTGGACAACATCGTGTTAAAGCAATTTCCAGTACTCACACACAAAATAATCGATATCATGGATTTCGAGTGTATTTCGATCTAACAAAAGACCAAAGAACAGATGTCGCGTTAATATCCAACACAAACATTTCAGTTTCAAATGATACCTTTGACCGCATTATAGAAGATACAATTTTTGGAGGTAGATTACGAGCATGGTGCCAGCAAGTTGGTTTCCTTGTTGAAAGCGAGGATTTCCCAGATGTAGGTTCTCGTACCGAGAAAATTACAGTAAAAAAGGCTCGAAGTTTTGTTGTTAACTTTTATTTGGGAAAAGAACAGGGTAGTACGCTAAAATCTAACGAGTTGGATAGAAATATTTATGAGCCATATTTAGCCGAAACAGGCATCAAAGGGTCTACAGGAATAACAGCAGATGCTGTTTATAGTAGGATTATGGAGCAACAAGATATACTTTCCGATGCTGAATTGCTTAGTGCAGGTAAGAGATTCCTTGCTTTGCACAATGCTCAGTATAAAGCCGTTACAGAGCCAAAAACTTCAGTTAATAACAGCAAGAGTTTTAGAAACAAAGCTTTTGTAGAGTCTGTGTTGTGCGGGTGGAGTTATGTAGCTGGATTGCTGCAAGCACATCCTGAGCGTTTGAACAATCATTATCGAATACCTAAAACATCTGGTAAGATTCCAGACCCCTTGAATGCAGTTGAAATGTCGAAATACAAGCACGATAAGGATGATCCCACTTACCGAGGCCTTGGGACGCGATCAGCTTTGATGGATAGACAAAGGATTGCGCAGTTGTTCTTAGCAAAGAGTTTGGAAGAAAACGTACTTATCGACCAGAAGTTTATGGATAAGGCTGTTAGTCAGGTTATTGGATTGCAATCTTTATCTGAGGGGTATGCCTAATATGCGTGGTGATTTTAGAGATTACATAAGATATGCTAAGAAATATTTGTTACAAGCAGAGGATGCTATTCAAAGAAAAGAAGATGCTGAATGGCTTCTAATTCCTTCAATAATTCTTGCTTGGTCTGCCATTGAGTCTTTTGTAAACAATCGTTGCGAAGATTTGAGTACTTTGCCGGAAGATATGTTTGAATTGCATGAAAGAGCTTTTTTGTTAGAAAAACGCCTACGGTTTGTTGATGGTGGAGCTAATATTGGTAAATTTGTTTTAGAGGGTAATGAATATCAGGCATTGGAAAACAAAATATTCTTTTTATTATCTAAATTAGGCTCTCGGGATGCTACAAACTTCAAAGGGGGAGCGCTTTGGGGAAAATTTGAAGATTTTAAAAGCGTGAGAAATAGCTTAGTGCATCCGAGAAAAGATGATCAAAAAGATTTAAGCCCAGATGATGTCAGGAAATATATTGAAACTTCTCAAGAATTAATACAAGAAATTTCCAAGCGAATTTGGAATAAAACACTTAACTTCTAATTGGGCATACAATGACCGAACCCAGACGCCCTCTCAAAGTTTTCCTCTGCCATTCCTCCGGCGACAAGCCTGCCGTGCGCGAGCTATACCACAAACTCGCCGCCGAAGGCTGGATCGATCCGTGGCTGGATGCCAGAAAACTCTTGCCGGGGCAGGATTGGCGAACTTCGATTGAAGAAGCAGTTGAGTTAGCCGATAACGTGGTCATTTGTCTATCCAATGCTTCTGTGGATAAAGAGGGGTTTATTCAGAAGGAATTACGTTATGCAAAAGAGATTTCACTCGAAAAACCTGAAGGGACAATTTTCTTAATCCCTCTGCGGTTGGATGATTGCGAAGTTCCGCGTGGTTTGCGATTCCTGCAGTGGGTGGATTATTTTGGGGAGCATAAAGAGCCAAATTATCAAATCTTATTGGAATCTTTAAAAATACGTTTTGAAGAAATAACGCGAAAAGAGGCTGAATTAAAGGCTAAAAAAGATCAAGAAGAGAAGAAGCGGCAAGAAGAGTTGGAACGTAAGCGGGCCGAAGATAAAATGCGTCTGAATGCCGAAGAACTCGAACGCAAGGAGTTGGAAGAGCGTATTAGGAAGGAAGCCCGCGAAAAGGTTCGCCTCGAGATGGAAGAAAGCTTGCGCAAGGAAGCTGAAGAACAAGCTCGCCGAGAATTTATAGTAAAGAGCTCTTCTTTGGTTGCTCAGCGTCAGCAGATATCGGAGCCGGAAAAGCCGGTCGAGAAGCCAAAGGCAGAGCCAACACATGTTCTACAAGAGAAGAAAGAACAGCCAAAGCCCGCACCTGCCCGCCTGCCTGCTGCAGCGCCGCAAGACAGGCAGTCGCTGTTACAAAAAGTCTCTTCTTCCATCCCGGTTTCCCGCCAGACCTGGGGCGGCATCGAATTCGTGCGTATACCGGCGGGCAAGTTCTTGATGGGCAGTAAAAGAAATAAACTAGCTTTCGATGATGAATATCCCCAACATACAGTGAACCTCCCGTACGATTATTGGATGGCGCGCTTCCCGGTGACCAATGCCCAGTACGCCGAATATAGTAAAGCCAAAGGCGGCAAACACCCGGTCAGCGACTGGCAGGAAAAGCAAAACCATCCGGTCACCTATGTTTCCTGGCAGGAGGCAATGAATTACTGCCGCTGGCTGGCTGGTTTGCTCAAAGGTAAATTGCCCCAGGGTCTGACCCTGCGCCTGCCGACCGAAGCCGAATGGGAGAAAGCGGCGCGTGGCCCGGATGGGCTGGAATGGCCGTGGGGGGATGAATTCGATAAAAACAAATGCAACTCTTCCGAAGGGGGGAAAGGCGGTACAACGTCGGTAGGCCTGTATTCGCCACAAGGCGACTCCCCATATGGCTGCGCCGATATGTCCGGGAATGTCTGGGAGTGGTGTCATTCCCTGTTTAAGCCTTATCCTTACCAAGCAGAGGATGGCCGTGAAAAGGAAACTGGGTTCGGTAGTCGTGTTCTGCGTGGCGGGTCGTTCCTCTACGCTCGTAGGAACGCCCGCTGTGCGTACCGCGACAGGTACAGCCCGGGCGACTTCTACGGGAACAGCGGTTTTCGGGTTTGTGTTTCTCCCATCCCATCTCTGTAATCTGTCTGCACTGTGCCGCAGGCACACGTGAATCTCTGAACTCTGAATCTCTGATTCTTAGTATGGTTTTGCTGCCCCTCGCGGGTTCCGCCTCCTATGGGGGTTCGGGGGCTACGCCCCCGGCGCTTGAAATGCAGACTATGGAAGTCTGTAAGACTTCCGAAGTCTTTCCTTTCCACCCAAACGCGAATATACTTCCTTTCGCAACCTTCCTCGCTTGACCGTGTTTTCACTCTAGGCAATGTACCCTTGCGAAGGTTCCCAACCTTCGCAAGGGTGAATACTCCAGAACCTACCATCCTCTCTTAAGGAGCCTCCTCATGGACGAGAAACAGCACAAGCGCGCCATCCGGGCCTGGACGATGTATGACTGGGCCAATTCGGTCTTTGCCACCAGTATCATGGCGGCCATCCTGCCGGTCTATTATGCCAACGTAGCCGTCAACAGCGACCAGGCCAACACGGCCACGGTCTACTGGTCGTTCACCACTTCCATCGGCCTGCTGCTGGTGGCGGTCCTCGGTCCTGTCCTGGGGGCGATGGCCGATTTCCTGGGCGCCAAGAAACGCATGATGACCATCTTCGTCTTCCTCGGCGTGACCGGCACGGCGCTGCTCTACCTCGTCAAAAGCGGCGACTGGTTCATCGCTTCGCTGTTCTTCATCGTGGGCAGTGTCGGCTTCTCGGGCGCCAACGTATTCTATGACTCGCTCCTGCCGCATGTGGCGCGTGAAGACGAGATCGACCAGGTCTCCTCACGCGGCTATGCCATGGGCTACCTGGGCGGCGGTCTCCTGCTGGCGGTCAACCTGGGCATGATCATGGCCCTGCCGGGCCTCCTGCCCAAGATCATCCCGTCACTGGCATCCTGGTCCGAAGGCGACCTGACCACCCTGATGACCCGCATCTGCTTCATCACGGTTGCCATCTGGTGGCTGCTCTTCACCATCCCGGTCTGGCG
>CAZRCR010000238.1:0-4560 GCA_964598615.1 uncultured Anaerolinea sp. | reverse complement strand
GCCAGCCGCCCGCCGAACCGTCCGAGATGGACGACCAGTCCATCGAAGACTGGCAGGCCGCCAGCCCGGAAGCCGAGGAACTGCTCAACCCAACTCCCGAAGAGACCACGCCGCGCACCACCGAGAACGGCGAGCCAATCCCCGAAAAAGCCGACAAGCTCAATACCCAGCCGCTCCAGTTCACCCTTTCGAACAACTGTCCTGCAGATACCATGTCCGGCGACTGGGTCTGGCAATTCGAGCGTCTGCCCGACGACAACGGAGCCGGGTTCGTGGAACGTGTCAACATCCCCAACGGGCAGACCGTCAGCGGGTCGCTCCCGGCCGGGGAATACATCGTCACTGACTGGTTCCCCAACGGACAGCAGCACGGCCCACAGGTCACCAACTCCGACCAGGTTTCCCTTTCCGTCCAATCCTGCCCGGATGGCGGCGGAAACCCGGTCAACCCGCCGCCGGGAAATGACCCGCAACCCCTGAACCCGTCACCCACGCCGAGGTGAACCATGCGTAAACTGACCGGATGCCTGCTCCTCTTACTCCTGCTGGCGGCCTGCAACCTACCCCACCCCAACCCAACCCCCGATCCTGCCGCGCCGCCCACCGAAACACCCACGCCCCAGGCGGAACTCGATTACACACAATGCGGGTGGGTGTGGGCCACCCGGTCCCTGCCCGAGCTGAGCAACGAAGTCCAGACGGCGATGGAAAACGCCGGCTTGACGGGCATTACCGCCCGGGCCGAAGCCTACGGGGAGAACTGTCTCGCCGCCGACGGCAGCGTGGACCATTTCGCGACCATGGAAACGGACTTCTACATCCATGTGGAAGTGGCCGACCTGAACGACCCCGCCGCGCTGGGCGATCTTGCCGAACGCATCCTGATCGTGCTGGACGCGTTTCCTCCCGGAGCAACGCCCGGCCCCCAGCCTGGTTACGTCGGCATTACCTACATCAGCGATGGAACGGAACTCAACCTTTGGTTCACCGTCACAGATGGCGAGTCCGCCCGGGCGCTGGGACTGCACGGGGCAGACTTATTCGAAGAGTTGCAAAACAAATAGGGCCCAGCGTATAATTCCAATATGAATAACACCATGAGTAATTCCCTGGCCCTGGCAAGCATTACCGTCATCGTTCTTGGGATCATCGACGCAGCCCTGCAATATCGGGGCAAGCGCCAGGAACGTTACTCCCTTCTCAACCATTTCATCTCCGAGTTGGGAGAGGTGGGCGTATCCAAAAGAGCTCTGATCTTCAACAGCAGTCTCTTCTTTGGCGGGTTGATGCTCCTGCCGTTCGTGATCACCCTGGGGATCACATTCCAAAGCATTCTGGGATGGCTGGGAACAGTCGCCGGGGTGATCGCCGTCCTGGGGGTGGCCGCTGTGGGCATCTTCCCGATGAACAACCTCAAGCCGCACGGACGCGCCGCCATGACCTTCTTCCGCGGCGGACTGGTGATGGTCATTTTCTTCGGGTTGGCGATCCTGTTCCAACCTGCCGACCGCATTGTTGTACCCAGGCTGGCGAACATCCTGTCGATCCTGGCGATCGCCGCCTACGGCAGTTTCCTGGGCCTGCTGACCGGGCCGAAAAAGGAAAAGACGGATTGGGACAACCTCGACCCTGAAAAGAAGCCGGAACGACCGCGCTTCTGGTGGGTACCGTTCCTGGAATGGATGGTCTTCTTCACCACCATCTTCTGGCTGTTCGGCATGGCGTTCCTGGTGTAAAAAATAGAGTAGGTTTGCCATAAAAAATGTCAGGCTCAAGGCCTGACCTACAATCATAAAACTGACGGGTGACTCGTCAGTTTTATTTTTTTGCCTGCTCTGCCAGTTTTTCCAACAGAGCATTCTCTTCTTCGGGGCTTTTCACTTCCCCATCCAGCCAGGCAGCCCGCAGTTTCCACAGGATCTTCTGGAAGGCTGGCCCCGGCTCCAGTCCCATCTTTTTCAGCGTATTACCATTCGCCTTCGGTTTGACGTGCCGCCAGGTCTCCAGGTAATTCGCCAACATCTGCCGCACTTCCTCATCCGGAACCGCCAGCGCCACGGCTCCCGCACCCTCCAGCGGGAATTCCTCCAGGATGGACACGCATCCGCTCGGTTTCTGACCTGTCAACGCGCCCAACCCACCCAGGAGTTTGGAGGCCGCCAACAGGTTATCGCGTACCCCGGCCTGGAAATGCAAACGGTTCTCGATCTCTTCCAACTCCGGCCGCGACAGGTGCATCAGCCACAGCATCCAGCCAAAGGATTCACGTTCCTCCGGCGGCACATGGCTGCCACGTACGAAACGCTCCCGAATGGATGCATCCCACACCAGCACCGGATGGACGGCAGCCAGCACGCCCAGGTCCGCCAGGCGCGCCAGCATGGACGCAGATTTTTCTTCGCCCAAGATCAGGTCCAGTTCGTGGCGCACGCGTTCGGGGGATAAGGCCGGGATATACGATAACGCATCGGGGATGAGTGCCAGCGTTTCCGGCTCGATCTCGAAGCCCAATCGCTGTTCATAGCGTACAGCACGGAAAATGCGCGTCGGATCGTCCTCGAAGGAGCGCGGATGCAGGACGCGGACCAGGCCGCGGCGCAGGTCGTCCAGCCCGCCGAGATCGTCGCGCAGTTCGCCGAAGTGGTCACCATCCAGCCGCAAGGCCAGGGCGTTTACGGTGAAATCTCGGCGGCGCAGGTCGCCGGTCAACGGGCCGAATTTCACGGTCGGCAGGGCTGCCGGATGGGCATAGGTTTCGGAACGAGAGGAGATCAGGTCGAGAGTCGCGAGTCGTGAAGCGTGAGTAACTATCGACTGCGGTAAGAACCATTGGGCAGTACCGAACGGGGCATGAGCCGTCACTTTTCCGCCGTGCTTTGCCGCCAGGGCACGCGCGAAGGGAATGGCGTTCCCCTCCACGACCAGATCAAAGTCCGTGGCCACGCGGCCCAGTAACAGGTCACGCACCACGCCGCCGACAAGGTAGAGCGGCAGGGAGCGCGCCGCGGCCTCGCCTGCCACCGTCCGCAGCAGGGACAGGCGCTCCGGCGGCAGGAAGTCCGCCAGGCGTTGGGCGCGTTCACTAGGAGATTCGGGCCATGACAAAACTGTTATGGACATCGGTTTGCCTTTATGCCATTATAGTGCAAAATGAATCCGGGAGGCCCCATGAAGAAATCCTTTGCCATTTTCGTCCTGCTTGTCGTTCTGCTCAGTGCTTGCAACTTGAATACCGCAGCCACAGCCACCCAGCCGCCGGTCGTGGCGGGACCCGAAACCGGGTCGCCGGAACCGGTCGCTTCGTCCACGCTGGAGATCGTCACGCTCCCCCTGCCCGCGGCGGTGCTCGAACCGGTTGAAGGGCCGAACGTTTATTGGGTGACCAATCCCACCTCCGGGGCGAAACTGCATGTGCGCGCCTTTTATCCCACGGACTGGAACGGCTCCGACCTGCTGCCGGCCCTGGTGCTCATGCCCGGCGGCACCGGCACGTCCGAACCGCAGAAAGCCGCCCGTCTTTCCGAAGAAGGCTTCCTGGTCATCATCTTCGACGCCGACGGGCGCGGCCAATCCGAAGGGACGGAGGACTACAACGGCTTCATCACCCAGGATGGGCTGGCGGCTGTCATCGTGGCCGCCGCGCAGTTGCCCGGTCTCGACCCGGCCCGCTACGGGCTGGTCTCCTACTCCTACGGCGTGACTGCCGCCACCGGCGCGCTGGCGCGTTACCCCGACCTGCCGGTGCAGTTCTACATCGACTGGGAAGGCCCCGTTGACCGCAACTACACCACCACCGGCTGCGGCGAGAACCGCGCCGACGGCATCCAGTGGCAGCCTTGCACCGACAACGCCTGGTGGGCCGAACGCGAAGCGGTCAACTTTATTGGCGCAGTGAACGTGCCCTACCAGCGCATCCAGTCGCAGGAGGACCACGTCCAGATGAACAACAACCACGCCATCGACATCGTCAACGCCGCCGTGGCGGGAGGCGTGCCCTGGGTGCGCCTGAACGATTACCCGCCGAACCAGACCTACGATGTGAACGATCCCCCGGCCATGCTTCCCGAAACCCAGGACAAAATGCTGGAAAAGACCGTGGGCGATTACGCCAAATACATCATCGAAAATGTGCTGCCGACCCTGCCGTAATCGTGTATAATCTGCGCCATGAAATTGAACCCGCTCCCGGCCCCTAGCACCCGTAAATCTACCAGGTCTGGTTAGGTTCAGTTCGTCATGCAAACAGGCGGCTCCCAGACTTGGCGAGCCGCTTTTTGTTGGATGGTAGCGATGGATATTCAAGACTTGACCGAACGCATGCACGCCTTTGTCCGCTCGAAGGGATGGTACGAGCCGGAGAGCAAACGTCCGCAGACGCCGCGCAACCTGGCGATCTCACTTTCGCTGGAAGCCAATGAAGTGCTGGAACACTTCCAATGGCACGATAACTTGAAGGATAAAGAGGAGTTATCCGGCGAACTGGCCGATGTGGCCTTATACTTGCTGCAATTGGCCTCCGTCTCCGTGATCGACCTGGAACAGGCCATCCTGAAAAAGCTC
>CAZRCR010000237.1:0-4560 GCA_964598615.1 uncultured Anaerolinea sp. | reverse complement strand
ATCAGCCAGTATGGATGGCAAGGTAATACTGTGGGATTCGACCACCTGGCAGACCCTCCGCGAATTTGAGATATCGAACGCCTTTGGAGGGGGTCTATTCTTTCTGGCCGACAATGTCCGGTTGATCTCGGATACCGGTACGATGTTGAACATCGTTAGCGGCGAAACGGAACATACTCTGGATGGTCTCCTTCGTGTGACCGTCTCACCGGATGGCACCCGGATGGCCGCCAATGGCATGGATTCCCTCCTTCTGGAATTGTGGAACGTTGAGAACTGGCAATTGGAGCGGGAAATATCCACCAATCATGTGGGCCGCATTTGTTCAAAAGCTTTTTCGCCCGATAGTCGCTTGCTCGCTTCAGGCACAAGTATGGGGCCGACAGATGAAGCTGACTATGCCATCAAACTATGGGATGTGGTAACCGGACAAGAAGTGTGGACGCTCACCGGGCACCAGGCCGACATCCATGCCCTGGCATTTTCGCCAGATGGCAAGCTGTTAGCCTCGGCCAGCATCGATACTACGGTGAAATTGTGGGACGTTCAAACCGGCAAACTGCTGCGCACGCTGAATAACGGGAACGGCATGTATGATCTGACCTTTTCACCGGATGGCAGCCTGCTGGCTTCGGCCGTTTGCGACAATACAGTGAAATTGTGGGATGTCTCCAGCGGCCACATGGTGCGCTCCTTAACTCACGGTGATGAAGTAATGGCAGTGTTTTTTTCCTCAGATGGCAGTCTATTGGCATCAGGAGCGTACGATCGCAAAGTATATCTTTGGGGGATACGCCGATAGCCGATTCATCGCTTGATAAAGCAAAGAAGTCAATTGATTACGGAGAAGGATCATGAAACAAAATCCGAAAAGGTTCCTGCATTTACTCGCATCAGGTCTCGCCATCACCATCTCGCTCCAGATGACCGCCTGCAGCGCCAGGCCGATTACAGCCCCTACAGAGATCCCAACCATTATTCCTGATGTTCTGCCAACCGTCACCCCCTCGCCCACATCCGTTCCTCTTGATGGTCGGGGCGGGGGAGTGATCGCCTTCGCTTCCTGGCAAACCAGCGACTGGCAGATCACCCTGATGAACGCCGATGGCAGCGGACAGACCCGTCTGCAGGTCGAAGGGCCGGGTGGATACGAACCGAGCTGGTCGCCGGACGGCACGCAGATCGTCTTCCAGTACAACGGTCTGTGGATCGCCAAGCTGGACAGCGGCGAGGTTACCCGCATTCCACTCAGCGTGGAAGAAAACGACCTCCCCAACGAATACATCGTCAAGCCATCCTGGTCACCCGACGGCCAGTGGATCGCCTTCCTGAACGAAAGCGGCATGTTCGGTGACCTGTACCTGGTCCATCCCGATGGGACCGGGCTCGTCCGCCTGACGGAAACCAATGACATTTCACGCGACGGGAATCTGGTCTGGTCGCCGGATGGCGCGCAACTCGCCTATTCCGCCAACCGCGATGGGAACATCGAAATCTATCTGTTGGATGTGGTCACCACAACGGCCCGACAGTTGACCGACACCCCAGCGCCGGTGCGCAACCTGGTTACCTCCTGGTCGCCGGATGGCTCACAACTGGCCTTTTCCTCCACCCGTGACGGGAACTCGGAAATCTACCTGATGGACACGGATGGCGGCAACCTCGTCCGCCTGACAAATGACCCCTTCTCCGACGCCGAACCGGACTTTTCGCCGGATGGCAGCCGGATCGTTTTCTCGTCGAACCGGGATGGCGATATCGAGATCTATGTTCTGACCGTGGCTGATGCCATCCAGGACCCGTCGGCGGTCACCGTCCTTCGTCTCACCGAACGCAAAGGTGATGAAGCCGGACCAGTTTGGAGTCCGGTACCATAACCCGCGAAAGGAGAAAAAATGAATTCCAGCAGATCATTTCTCACCCGGCGCGACTTCCTGCGCCTCGCCGCCCTGGCAGGCGGGACCGTGGGCCTGTCCCAATTCCTGGCAGCTTGCACGCCCTCCGGCGTTACACCCACAACCATCCCGCTGCCCACAGCCGACCCGCTGACCGGTCTGGAAGGGCTGGAGATCGACGCGTTCTTCCAGGAAGCTTACCGGCGCTGGGTCGCCCGCGATCCCGAGACGCTGACCGTCCTCGGTCTGGCCGACCTGTACGGGATCGGCGATGCCGACCTGACCGACATCTCGGATGCCTTCGTCCGCCAGACACAGGCCCTGGAGTCCGGCACGCTCGAATTACTGCGTGCCTACGACCGCACCGCCTTCACCGCCGACCAGTCCCTGACCGCCGACATCTACGACTGGATGCTCGATGATCTGATACGCGGCCACGAGTTCATGTACGATGACTACCCGATCAACCCGATCATCACCAGCGTGCACTATAACCTGTACATGCTCTTCACTGTCTACCACCCGCTCAACAACCAACAGGATGCCGAAGATTACATCTCGCGCCTGTCGCAAATGGGCAAGAAGATCACCGACCTGATCGACGCCCTCCAGCGGCGGGCCGAACAGGGCGTGATCGTTCCGGCTTTTACCATTCCCTATGTCCTATCAGACATCGAGGAGACCGCCGGAACCAGTGCAAAATACCATCCCTACTACACCACCTTTGCGGACCGTCTTACCGGCGTTCCAGCCGAGGAGAAGACCAGTCTGCTGGCAGAAGTGGAAGCACAATTGGAGAACGTGGTCATCCCGGCCTACCAGTCGCTGCGCGACTATCTGGACGGGCTGACCGCGCAAGCCACCAATACCGTTGGCGTCTGGCAATTATCCGACGGGGAAGCCTACTACGCCCAGTGCCTGCGCCGCCAGACCACCACCGAATTGACCGCTGAGGAGATCCACGAACTCGGCCTGCAGCATGTCGACCGTGTCCAGGCCGAGATGCGCGTCCTGTTCGCTCAACTTGGCTACCCTGAAGGCGAAACCATCCAGCAGCTCTACGCCCGCCTGACAGAAGACAGCGGCGTGTACACCGGTCAGGCCGCCGTGGAAGCCTTCGAAAGCGCCATCCGTGAAGCCGAAGCCATCCTGCCTCAGGCATTCGACATCCTGCCGCGTGCCAGCGTCGAAGTGGTAGGCGGCCCGGACGGAAACTACTACATGCCCGCCTCCTACGACGGTTCCCGCCCCGGTCTCTTCTACGCCAATACCACCAGTGAAACCCCCAGGTTCGGGGTCAAGACCCTTGCCTACCATGAAACCATCCCGGGTCACCATCTGCAAACCGCCATCGCCGCCGAACAGACCGGTCTGACCGACTTGCGCAAGGGGGCACAGTTCAACGCCTACACAGAAGGCTGGGCGCTCTACGCCGAACGGCTGATGGCCGAACTGGGTGCCTACGCCAACGACCCGGCAAGCGACCTGGGGCGTCTGCAAATGGAAGCCTACCGCGCCGCCCGGCTGGTGGTCGATACCGGCATCCACGCCAAACGCTGGACTTTCGACCGGGCCGTGGAATATTTCGCACCCGCCTCCGGCCTCCCGGCTGGCACAGGCCGCGGCGAGATCACCCGCTATTGCGTCTGGCCTGCCCAGGCCGTCTCCTATTACATTGGTTTCCTGAAGATCCTCGAACTGCGCCAGAAAGCCATGGATACCCTGGGCGACAGATTCGACCTGAAAGCCTTCCACCACGCCGTGCTGATCAATGGCTCGGTGCCCCTGTCCATTCTCGAACAGATCGTCGACAAATACATCGAAGGAGCCGCATGACCCCCACCCTGCAGACCCCGCACCTGTCCCTGCGCCCCTGGGCTGCCGAAGATGCCCCATCCTTGTTTTCCATCTTGCAAGAGCCGGATATCTTCCGCTATTTCCCACCCTCGCCCCCCCCCACTCTCGAAAAAGCCAGCCGCTACATCGCCCACCAGGTCAAACACTGGCAGGAACACGGCTACGGTCACTGGGCCGTGGTGACCCAGGCTGATGGTCAGGTGGTGGGCTGGAACGGGCTGGAGTACATCCCCGAACTGGATGAAGTGGAAATTGCCTATTTATTGAGTGGACGCGTACGCGGACAGGGCTACGCCACCGAAGCCGCCCGCGCCGCCGTCGAGTTCGGCATCGGGACCTGCAACCTGCCCGCCATCATCGGGCTGGTGCACCCCGAAAACGCCCCCTCCGTACGCGTGCTCGAAAAATGCGGGCTGGTGTTTTCGGACGCACTCCACTTGTGGGAGTTGGATATGCACCGCTACCGCATCTCCCGGTCCGATTTCTTACGGAGGAAGAAGATCGTTTGACAGTCGCCTGAAAAGGAACGCGCCACACTCATACATAACAAAACATTGGAAGTCTGAAAGACTTCTAATGTTTATGATCCCTCACCAAACGAAAGGGAGCGGAAGCAACAGGGCAATATTTCAGTGCACTACGCTGAAACGAGGAACAACGTATTGTTGCTACTGGCTTTGCAACGTTATATAATTTAACCAGCCGATGGATGCGTTCATCATGAAAAGGAGGATTCTATGAAAAGTCAACGTGGTTTTGGCGGATGGATATTGCTCGTTCTCATCATCGTGGTTGTTGGCCTTCCCTT
>CAZRCR010000236.1:0-4575 GCA_964598615.1 uncultured Anaerolinea sp. | reverse complement strand
CGCTTGGACGCAGCCCGGCATGGCCTGGAGACGGTCATTCCGCGTGTCGACCCCGAGAAAGAGATCTATCCCGACTGGACACTGAAACAAATGCTCGATCACATTGCCGGTTGGGACGATGCCATCATTACATCCTTCCGGGCTCATGTGGAGGGAAAAGTTCCAGGCACTCCTGCCGAGCGCGGCATCGATTATTACAACGCCCAAACCGTGGAAACCCGCGAAAGCCTGGACTTCGATCACACGTACCGGGAATTCCAGGCATCCCGTCTTCTGCTCAAGCAGGTGATCCTGACTGCACCAGAAGAAAAACTGACGCAGCCCTTTGTAGTTCCGTGGGGGCCTACCGGGACAATCTCAGAAGTGATCGATATTTTTGCCGGCCACGAAGAAGAGCACACCGCTGACATCCTGCGCTGGCTCGAGAACCCTGATCAGCCAATCACAGATAGCAAGGCATAAAGGAGAATGCATGTCCAAAACAGTCGTTTCTGAACAACTCGTCAAAACCACCCCACAGGAAGTTTATCTCGCTTTCACGCGCGCGATCCTTCTACGTGAATGGTTATGCGACTTTGCGACCGTTGCCCCGCGTCCCGGTGGGCGCATGTACCTGTGGTGGAATGGCGATTTCTATTCCGCCGGGGAATACGTTGAAGTGAAAGAGTCCGAGCTTGTCAAATTCAAGTGGCATGCCCGCTTCGAACCCGCCCCCAGCGAAGTGACCGTGCACCTTTCAGCCAAAGACGGCGGCACGCTTGTCCGCCTGGAACACACTGTCCCGGACGGTGATGAGTGGAAAGAACGCGCGGCCGGCTTCCAGTCCGAGTGGGATTCGACCCTTCCCAACCTGGCATCCGTCCTCGAGACCGGCCTCGACCGGCGCATCTTCGATCGTCCCATGCTGGGTATCGAGATCAGCGATTTCAGCGCCGAGATCGCCAAAGCGGCCGGGATGCCCATCAGCGAAGGTATCCGGCTGGCCATCGCCAGAGAGGGTATGGGGGCCTATGCCGCCGGGATGCGTACCGATGATGTAATCGTGGAGTTCAACGGCAAGAAGATCACCAACGATTTCGGAACACTGGCATCTGCACTGAAGGGCAAGAAGGGCGGCGATAAGGTGGAAGTGGTCTTTTACCGTGGCCCGGAAAAGCACACCGTCACAATGGAACTGACCAAGCGCCCTGTCCCTGAAGTCCCGGCAGAACCAAAGGACCTGGCTGCCGAGGTGCGCGCCAAATACGACGAAGGGCTGAAACTGCTCGAGGAGGCCTTTGCGGGTGTTTCCGCTGCCGAGGCAAACTACCAACCGGCGCCTGGCGAATGGAGCGCCAACCAAACCCTGGCACACCTCGTTCATAGTGAACGCTTCTGGCTTGCCAACATCGACGATACCGTGGGCGGTTTCGAGCGCAATGGTGACGATTTTGGCGGGAACGTCAATGTGCACATCGATGCCACCGTCAAAGCCTTTGGCGGCGCCACGGGTTTGATCGACGAAATGAAACGCATGTCCGTGGAAATGGTGGATTACCTGGCGCACCTGCCACCCGAATTCGTGGCCCGCAAGGCCAGTTATATGCAGGTGGGTAACGTGATGCTCAATGGCATGCTGCCGCATACTCTGTCGCACATCGCTCAGATCAAGAACGCCATCGCCGCGGCGAAAAAATAATTAACTCATAATTGCCAAGTCCGCCGGGAGCGAAAGGAAAGCATGGCTCCTTGGCGGACTTTTCATTCTTGGCGGTATACTACCCCTCATGGGAAAACTGATCACTGTCGTCGGCAATACCGGGGTGGGCAAGACCACCCTCGTCCGCGCCTTGAGCGCGGCAGGCAACTTCGCCACCGGCCTGGAAGGGCACCTTGAACGTCCTTTCCAGGCATTATTTAAGTCAGACAAGCGCTACGCCCTTGCCAACCAGATGGATTACCTGCTGTTGCGCGCCGAGCAGGAACAGTCCATCCGTCAGGGAAAGCAGACCGGCATCCTGGATGGCGGTCTCGAAATGGATTTCTGCGTCTTCAGCCGCCTATTCCTGCAAAAAGGCTGGCTAACCGTCGACGAATTTTCCCTGCTGGAACGCTTCTATCGCACCCTGCGCAACGTTTTACCCCCACCTGATGTTATCATATACATGCAAGCTCCGCCCGCCGTGATTGCCGAACGCTTCCGACAGCGCGGGCGTCCTCTGGAGATCGCCACTGCATCTGATGTCGACGCCATCGAACCCTTGCTGGATAACTGGCTGGCAAACGTGGATCCTTCCCAACTGATCCGGTTGAATGCCGCTCCAGACGACCCCGGTTATGCTGATGCAGTACCAGAACTATTGTATCGAATTCGAACCATATTGGATGACCTGCCATGAAAAAAACAAACCTGCGACTGCTCATGATCCCATTGATCCTTCTACTGGCCTGCTCCTGCCCGCTGACCCCACTGATTCCCGCCACCGTCGAGCCGGTCGAACCAACCATCACGCCGACCAACAACCTTTTTCAGCCCACGATCGCGGCTCCCGCCGTGGATCCGTCCGGCGACGTTTTCTCGATCTCCTTCGATGACCGCTCTTACTTCGAGCAGGGATTGACACAAACCGGCAGTCTCGCCCTGGCGGAATTACCCGGGGCAAGCATCTACCATGTGGCGCTGTCGCTTGCCAGTCCGCCCACCAGTGTCCTTGGTATGGAACAAGTTCGCTATACCAATACAGAAGATACTCCGCTCGATCGTGTGGAATTCGCCCTGTTCGCCGACATCCTCGGCGGCGGCATCCATGTATCCGATGTGCGCGTGGACGGGGAAACGGTCTCCCCCGAACTCCAGACCGGCGTGATGAGCATCCCGCTCACAGCGGACCTCGAACCGGGTTCGAGCATCGTCATTTCTCTGACCTTCGAGATCACTGTCCCAACCCAGGGCGGGAACTTTTACTACGGCATATTTGGCTATAACAGCGACATCCTGTCGCTGGCCCATGCCATTCCCACCATCCTGGTCTACAATGCCGAAGGCTGGAATGATCAGATCCCCGACATGGATGGCGACCCGCTCTTCGTGGATACAGCCTTTTACGTTGTCAGCGTGGACGCGCCCACCAACCTGGTACTGGTGGCAACCGGCAGCGAGGTCCAGCGCTCGGAAGCGAATGGCAGGCAGCAGGTCCTGTACGCGGACGGCCCGGCGCGTGATTTCTATCTGGCTGCCAGCGCAGGGCTTGTCAAACTAAGCGGTGAAGCACAGGGGGTCACGGTCAACAGTTACATCCGCCCCGGCGAGGAACAAGCGGGTCAGGTGGCGCTCGATGCCGGCCTGGCGTCGATCCAATTGTTCAGCGATTTATATGGTGAATATCCCTACACTGAGTTCGATATCACTCCCATTGTCACCTCGGCAGGTGGGGTGGAATATCCCGGCCTGACGGTTGTTGCCCTAGATAACTACGATGGGTATACTGACGATTGGATGGAACTGGTGGTCGTTCACGAGGTGGCGCACCAGTGGTTTTACAATTTGGTCGGCAACGACAACCAGGATCAGCCCTGGCTGGACGAGTCACTGGCCGAGTTCCTGACCTGGGAGTACTACCGTCTGCACAGCGGGGCAAGTGCGGCCAGCAGTTTCGAGACCGATGAACGCATGTGGTGGCAGACCGCCGATGACCCCGACCTGCCCATCGGCATGGAAGTATCGGCGTATAGTTCCTACGACTACGGTGCCATCGTCTACGGCAAGGGTCCTTTCTTCTGGGATGCCTTGCGCAACAAGATGGGACAGTCCGCCTTTAATGCGATGATGCGCGACTACGTGGCAACCTACAGTTGGGATGTTGCTACTACAGAAGAGTTCAAAGCTCTGGCCGAACAACACTGCGGCTGCGACCTGACCGCGCTCTTTGACGAATGGATCTATCCAAAATAGCACACGGAGGTGCAAAATGAAGGTGGGAAAATTAATCCCAACATTGTTCGTTTTCATGTTGCTGGCAAGCTGCGCCGGGCAAGCCACCCCCACAGCAGACCTGCCAACTGCTTTTGCAACCATCTCCTTCGACGACCGCGCCGTCTTCGAGCCAGGCCTGACCGAAACCGGACGCGCGGCTCTCAACAATTTGCCCGGTGCGAGCGTATACCACGTCGCGCTGTCGCTGGCTGACCCGCCCACCTCCATCCTGGGTCTGGAACAGGTGCGCTATACCAACACAGAAGACACCCCGCTCGACCGGGTGGAGTTTGCCCTGTTCGCCGATCTGCTTGGCGGCAGCATTGACGTATCCGATGTGCGCGTGGACGGGGAATCCGTCAACCCGCGCATCCGGCATGGCGTGATGAGTCTCCCGCTCGACCCGGACCTCGAACCGGGCGCGTCCATCGTCATTTCCCTGTCCTTCGAAATCACGGTTCCCACCCAGGGCGGGGACTATTATTACGGCTTTTTCGGCTACAACGACAGCATCCTGTCGTTCGCCTATGCCATCCCCACCATCCTGGTGTATAACGACGAGGGCTGGAATGACCAAAACCCCGACATGGACGGCGATCCGCTCTTCGTGGACACGTCCTTCT
>CAZRCR010000235.1:0-4589 GCA_964598615.1 uncultured Anaerolinea sp. | reverse complement strand
CAGGCTTCGGAAAGTTCGTCTTGCGTGACGACCACGAAATCGACATCACTATCCACATCGAAGCCGCCATAAGCGAGCGAACCGTACAGGTATATGCCAACGAACTGGTCGCCGAGGATGGACTGCACTTCAGGCACGAGTACATCCAAAACAATATTGACTTCCGGGTAAGCGGTAAATCGAGTTTTCATTTACAAGCTCCTCACCCGTCCATCTTCCACCAGCCACATTTCGGTGGCGAACTGGTCGATGAAATAACGGTCATGGATCACAGCCAGCACCGTGCCGGTGTATTTTGCCAGGGCCTGCTCGAAACGCGCCCGCGATGGGATATCGAGGTGGTTGATGGGTTCATCGAGCAGCAGGAACGTGCAGCCGCGCGCCACCAGCAGGGCCAACTCCAGCCGCGTCCGCTCGCCGTAGCTCATCTCGCCGCACGGGCGCAGCGGGTCGTCCCCGGCGAACAGGAAGAAGTGCAGGAAGTTGCGCGCTTCGGTCTGGGTGAACGTTCCGGCAGATTGGATGATCTCGAGCGGCGACCTGGACAGGTCGAGATGCTCCTGTTCCTGGGTCATGTAACCGAGGCTGGCAGATGAACCGAGCCTTACCGACCCGGCAACCGGTTCCAGTTTCCCGGCCACGGTGCGCAGCAGGGTGGTCTTCCCGCACCCGTTCGGACCCGTCAGCGCGATCCGTTCCCCGGCGCGGATGTGCAGGCTGAGGCCGGTCAACAGCGGGGCCGCGCCCGGATACCCGATGGACAGGTTTTCCGTCACCAGCATGTCGCGGCTCTGGTGCTCCGGCGCGTTGAACTCAAGCTTGATCTGCCAGGAGGGTTTGGGCCGCTCGACGCGCTCTTCCGAGTCAAGGTAACGGTCGAGTTTCTTCTCCCGGGAAATAGCCTTTTTCGCCACCTTCTTGGCGATGCGACGCACGCCCGGCTGGCGCGGCGTGGTACTGAGTTCCACCTGCAGGGACTGCTGTTTGGTGCGGGCAATATCCTGCTTCATGCGGCGGATCTCGGCCACCTGGTCGCGGTACTCATCCCACTGCTTCTGGCGGGCCGACAGGAACTGCTCGAGATAATCGCTGTAGTTGCCGGTGTATTCCTTCAGAGTGTGCATCTCGGCGTCCAAGTCGAGGATTCGCTCGATGGTGTTGTCGAGAAAAGCCCGGTCGTGCGAAACGATCAACGCCGCGCCGGGAAAGGTCTCCAGCCAGTCTTCCAGCCATTCGAGCATGGCAATGTCGAGGTGGTTGGTGGGTTCGTCCAGCAGGAGCAGATTGGGTTCGGAGAGCAACAGCCGCGCCAGCATGAGACGGGTCTTCTGCCCGCCGGAAAGCTGTCCGACGCGGTGCTCAGGCGGCAGGTCCGCCAGGCCGAACGGCCCGAGAATGGCTTCGGGCGGACTGTGCACGACGGAGAGTTGACCGAGGAGTTCGTCATACTCAGCCTGGAGGCTGGCATCGGACGGATTCTCAGCCAGGGTCATGGCCACTTGTGCCAGGTCCGCTTCGAGGTTCCGACGCGGGCCAACCGTGCAGGCTTCGGCGATTGCCAGGGCCGGGTCGAGGCTGAAGCCCTGGGATAGATATCCGATCCGCAGGCGCTGCCCTGAGCGTGTCGAAGGGCCGGGGCGCGTGTGTGCCACGGTGCCCGAATCGGGCTTTTCCTGTCCGATCAGGATGCGCAGCAGCGTGGACTTGCCGCAGCCGTTGGGCCCGATCAGGCCGACCCGGTCGCCGGGGTTGATGGTGAACGAGATATCCTGCAGGATGGGCTGGATGCCGTAGGATTTGGTGAGGTGATGAGCGGTAAGCATAAGGTCAACTCCTGACCCGGCCATCTTCCACCGCCCAAACGCGGGTGGCGAAATGCTCGATGAAATAGCGGTCGTGGACCACGGCCAGTACAGTCCCTTCGAACTGCTTGAGCGCCTGCTCGAAGCGGGAACGTGACGGGATGTCGAGATGGTTGATTGGTTCGTCCAACAACAGGAAGGTACAACCGCTGGCGATCAGCAGCGCCAGTTCCAGCCGGGCGCGCTCGCCGTAACTCATCCCGCCGCATGGACGCAGCGGCGCGTCGCCGCCGAACAGAAAAGCGTGCAGGAACGTGCGGGCTTTGGTGGTATTCCAGTCACTGGTGGCCTGGACCAGTTCCAGCGGCGATTTCGCCGGGTCGAGCAGTTCCTGCTCCTGGGCCATGTAACCGAGTTTGACCGACGAACCGAGCCGCACGGACCCGGCAACCGGTTCCAGTTTCCCGGCCACGGTGCGCAGCAGGGTCGTTTTTCCGCACCCGTTCGGCCCCGTCAGCGCGATCCGGTCCCCGCCGCGGACCTGCAGCCGCAGGCCAGTCAGCAACGGAGCCGCGCCCGGATAGCCGATGGACAGGTTCTCGGTCACAAGCACATCGCGGCTGATATGGGCCGGGGCATTGAACTCGAGCTTGATCTGCCAGTCTGGCCGCGGGCGCTCGACCAGTTCATCCGACTCGAGGAAACGTTCCAGTTTCTTCTCGCGGCTCTTGGCCTTGGCGGCCACCTTCTTGGCGATGCCCTGCTGGTACGACTTGTAGCCCTTGATCTTGAAATCCGGTCCGCCGATGCGGATGGAGCTGGCTTCGCGCTCGGTTTTGGCCGCCTGCGCTTTGGTGCGGATGATGTCGGCCTGCATGTGGCGGATCTCGGCCTGCTGGTCGATGTAAGTTTGCAACTGGTGCTCGCGCTCGGCTTCTTTCTGGTCGAGGTAAGCGCTGTAGTTCCCGCCGTAGGTTTTCAACCGATGCGTGGAAATATCAAGCTCAAGGATGGACGAAACGGTGTTGTCGAGGAATGTCCGGTCATGGGAGACAATCAGGGCCGCGCCGCGGAAATGCTTGAGCCAGCCTTCCAGCCATTCGAGCATGGCAATGTCGAGGTGGTTGGTAGGTTCGTCGAGCAGCAACAAGTGCGGGTCGGTTAGCAGGAGGCGCACCAGCAGGAGACGGGTCTTCTGTCCGCCGGAGAGCTGACCAACTTTGCGGGTGGGGGAAATGTCGGCAAGACCGAGGGCCGTCAGCACACTGACCGGTTGCACGCTGGCGCGTTCCAGTGTTTGCAGGGCTTCATCGTAGGCCAACTGGAGTTGAGGGTCGGAAGGGTTGTCAGCCAGGGACGCGGCCGCTCGCACGAGGACCGTTTCCGGGTCGCGCGCCGGATCGGGCGCACACGCTTCGGAGATGGTCAACGCCGGGTCGAGGTCGAATCCCTGGGGCAGATAACCGATCCGCAGATCGGGGCGCGTGTGCGCCACCGTTCCCGAATCCGGCCGTTCCTGTCCGGTGAGGATGCGTAAAAGCGTGGTCTTGCCGCAACCATTGGCACCGATCAGGCCAACGCGTTCGCCCGCGGAAACGCTGAAAGTGATATCTTGAAGTACGGTTTGGATGCCGTAAGTTTTGGTAATGTGATGTACAGAAAGCATAGAAAAACCTGTAGAAATGAAAACCGGGGGCATACGCCCCCGGCCGGAATCAAAAAACCAGCGGGTTGGGTTGCCCGAAAAAACGTTGGTTTTCTACAGGGTGTCAGTCATTCTTATTGCTCCTGAATCAGTACGGCAACCAGATTATAGCACCATCTCAGGCGCAGCCGATAGTTCCGGAGTAGGGTTTTCCCCATCAATCTCCTTCGAGCCTGCGCAGGGACGGCAAAAGCAGGCCAACGACGCCAATCAGACTCCCCAGAGTGGATGTACACAGGAACATCACGGCCATCCCGGACCCCGGACCGGTTCCCACCAACCAGCCGAGAGCACTCCCAAGCGGACCCGCCATCGCCGGCTCGAACAGGCGGTCAGCCAGCAGCCCGCCGAAGAGATAACCTATCGGCTGAGAGGCCACCTGGACCATTTCGCGGGTCGAGAAAACCCGTCCCTGCACATCAGGCGGGACAAGTTCCTGCCAGAGAGCATAGTACGGCGCGACGATGAACGGGATGCTCAACTCGGCATAGAACCCGGCAACGGCCCAGCCCAGCGTGGAACGGCTGACGGCGGTCATGAGATCGCCGATCAGGAAGGACAGGGTCAGGGCGATCAGGTAGGTACGCACCTTGCGTCTGCCCCCGCCCCCAATGCTGACCAGCGCCCCGCCGACCACGCCGCCAATGCCCATCACCGTGCGGACGATACCCAGCGCCACTTCGTCATGGCCGGAGCGGGCCAGGATCATCGGGGAAAGCACGGCAAAATAGGTCAGTGTGCCAAAGAGGTTGATGAGGAAGAAGGACAGGGTCAGGTTGCGCAGGCCGGGGCGGCCCAAGATGTACCCTGCGCCGAAGCGAAGTTCACTCCAGAAGGAACCGGCGGCGTGCTGACCGGTCTCGCTGCGCGGCGGACGGGGCAAGCGGACGAGGAGCAGTCCCGTCACCGCCAGCGCCAGCGTTCCGAGGTCTGCCGCCATTACGGCATTCAGTCCAGCCGCGGGGAGGAGCAGTCCGGCCAGGACGGGAGCAAAGATGCGGGACGCCGAGCGCCCCAGCCCGAGCAGTCCGTTCGACCTTGAGCCTGCTCATCCCAAAGGAAGAGTACACCCGCTCGAACGG
>CAZRCR010000234.1:0-4597 GCA_964598615.1 uncultured Anaerolinea sp. | reverse complement strand
TTTTTTGTAGCTAAAGTTTAGCCTACCTGTTCAGCACTTCCTGTAACATAAAACTCGCAATATCGCCTGGCACGGGCGGCATACGGTAAACGAAGATCAGGTTATCTTTATCAATCTTTTCAGGTTGCCATCCGGGGAAATCCACCCGGATGCTGACGATGCGCGTGCCATCCCGCAAATGTTCTGCAAGATGGCGTTGGAGTTTCTCTGCCAGTTTGGTATGCCCGTATAAGTAGATAACGTCTGCCTGGCTGAGATCGACATGGTAATAATTCTTCCAACGGATGGACACTGTCTTCCCGAGGCCTGCGTGCCAAACCTTGTATTGCGCCACCAGACAGTGGAGTGGGGAAATCTCAAATCCAACGCCGCGGACTCCGTACTCGCGCCCGGCAGTGACCAGCACGCGTCCGTCCCCGAGCCCAGGTCGTAGACGGTTTCGCCTGGCTTCAGGTCCACCAGCCGGAGGGCAGAATCTATCCATGCTCTGTTCGTCGGTACCCAGGGAATGCCGGTCAAGATCGGGATGAAGAACCACAACAACCCGAGAATGGCGACGCCCAGGGCAGTGATATCGAGAAACAGGCTCATGCAACTCCTAGTGGAATTTTTGCAACACCTCATACACTGCCTTCACCCCAAAGTTCATTGCTTCCACCGGCACGCGCTCGTCAGCGGCGTGGATGGTGCCAACGAAACTGAAATCGTCGGGGAGCTGCAGCGGGGTGTAGCCGTAGGTCTGGATGCCGAGTTTGGTGAAGAAACGCGCATCCGTCACGGCAGGATTGACATACGGGACCGGGATGCCGGTCGGGTCAAGAGCGCGTAACGGAGCGGCCAGGGTCTCGAACAGGCCCATATTGCTCGCGGCCGGACCCGGGTCCGGGAGGATGGCTTCGATGGTGCAGTCCGTGCCCAGCAGGGCGGTCAGTTCCTGCACCAGGTCATCTGCGGTGCAGCCAGGGACGAGGCGTCCGTCCAGTTCCAGGGTCACCTCGGATGGGATGACGTTGCGCTTGTCGCTGGCCTTGAGAATGGTCGGGCTGACGGTGTTGTGCAGGAGCGGAGAGAAGGTATGGCCGTTCTGCCCCATGATCTTCAAAACGGGATTGGTCAAGGAGGGTTTGAGCAACTGGCGCATGACCACTCCGGCCGCGCCGCCGATTGCCGACGCGAACTGCTCGAGCATGGCCTGCACCGGCTGGGTGACGCGCACCGGGAGCGGATTCCGGTCGAGGGTCCGCAGCGCGGCGCCGAGTTTGGCCATTGCTCCGCCGCGGACCGGGTTGGCGCCGTGCCCGCCGGGGCCGTGGAAGGTGACGCGCGCCGGGCAGATCTGTTTTTCGGAGATCTGGATCAGGTAGAAGCGTTTCCCGGCCACGGTCATGTTGAAGCCGCCGAACTCGCTCAAGGCAAAGCGTACGCCATCGAAGAGGTGCGGATGCTGTTCCACCAGGAACTTGGCGCCATCCTCGCAGGAGGCTTCCTCGTCCACGGTGGCCGCGAAGATCACATCCCCCGGCGGGGTGAGACCCTCGGCTTTGGCTTTCAGGATGGCAGCCAGGTACATGGCCACACTATGTTTGGTATCCAGCGCGCCGCGGCCCCAGATGTAACCGTCGGCGATGCGGGCTTCGAAGGGCGGATAGGTCCACTTTTGCCCAACGGTGGTGACCACGTCGGTGTGGGCGTAGAGCAGCAGCGGCGGGGCCTTGCCTTCGCCTTTCAGCCGGGTGATCAGGTTGGGGCGCTCCGGGTTACGGGCCACCAGGGTGGTCTCGAACCCGGCTTCTTTCAGCAGGCCGTTGATGTACTCGATGCAGGCGAGTTCGTTGCCGGGTGGGTTGGTGGTATCGAAGCGGATCAGGTTCTGGAGCAGTTCGGCGGGACGTTCGTAGATGGGTGTGGATGCGGACATGGGTACCTCGATGGGCGGAATGGCGTCATGATATTGCAGAATGGGGAGGATGTCAAAGGTTCGGTCAGTTTTCAGCTTGTGACATCTGGCAATCCTGTTTGTGATAAATGGAACTAATCGGACTTGCCGGTTATAATTACCATTCATCGGTTTTGTCAAAGGAGCAGCCGTGTATCCCATTCTTCATAAACAAATTCTAAGCTCCACGGTCAAGTTGATGATCGTCAAAGCGCCGCTGGTGGCTGCCAAGGCAAAGGCCGGCCAGTTCGTTATCGTCCGTACCGACGAACGCGGCGAGCGCATCCCGCTCACCATCGCGGACTTTTCTCCGTCCGAGGGCACGATCACGCTCATCTTCCAGGAGGTCGGCAAGTCCACCATGCAGATGGGACAACTGGAAGTGGGTCAAGGTTTCCTGAATGTGGTCGGTCCTCTGGGCCATGCCACTGAGATCGAGAAGTTCGGCACCGTGGTGGCGGTTGGCGGCGGGGTGGGGGTGGCCCCGCTCTTCCCGATCGTGCGCGCCCTCAAGCAGGCCGGGAATAAGGTCGTCACCGTTCTCGGCGCGCGTAACCAATCCCTGCTGTTCTGGGAAGAGCGCATGCGCGCTGTTTCGGATGAACTCATTGTCTGCACCGACGACGGGTCGTATGGACGCAAGGCGCTGGTCACCGAGCCGCTCAAGGAGGTCCTGGCGAGTCGGACCGTGGACCGGGTCTGGGCCATCGGGCCGGCCATCATGATGAAGTTCGCTGCGGCCACCACCAAACCAACCGGCGTGCCCACCATCGTCAGTCTGAACACGATCATGATCGACGGCACGGGCATGTGCGGCGGCTGCCGCGTGGTGCTGGATGGCGGGGCGCAGTTCGTCTGCGTGGACGGCCCCGAGTTCGACGGTCACCGTGTGGACTGGGACAGCCTGCTCGAACGCTTGTCGTTCTACCGCGAAGAAGAAAAACTGGCCGTGGAGAACTGGAAATCCCACACCTGCAAACTGGACCCGGCGCTGGTCGCGGCCGAAGGGGAGGGCAGCCATGCCTAAGAAGACCATCATCCCCAACCGCGTCCCGATGACGGAACAGGCTGCGGACGTTCGCATCCATAACTACGAAGAAGTCCCGTTCGGCTACACTGCCGAACAGGCGGTGGAAGAGGCCAAACGCTGCATCGAGTGCGTCAAACCGTTGTGCGTGGGCGGCTGTCCGGTCAATGTGGACATCCCCGGTTTCCTGAAACTGGTGGCCGAAGGCGATTTCCGCGCTGCCGTGAACCTGGTCAAGATGACGAATGCCCTGCCTGCCATCACCGGGCGCGTCTGTCCGCAGGAGAGCCAGTGCGAAGGCGTTTGTGTACTGTGCAAGAAATTCGATGCTGTATCGGTGGGACGCCTGGAGCGTTTCGTGGCGGACTGGGAAGCTGCCCAAGGGCCGATCCCGGTCCCGCCGCTGCCGAATCCAACCGGAAAAAAGGTGGCCGTTGTCGGGTCCGGCCCGGCCGGGCTGACAGCTGCCGCCGACCTGGCGCGTATGGGTCATCATGTCACCATCTTCGAAGCCCTGCACGAGGCGGGCGGGGTGCTGGTCTATGGCATTCCCGAGTTCCGTCTGCCCAAGGCCATCGTCAAGCGTGAAGTGGACTATGTGTGCAGTCTGGGGGTTCGCATCCGCACCGATTTTGTGGTTGGCAGTTCAGCCACTGTGGACGAGTTGCTGGAGGAGTACGACGCGGTCTTCCTGGGGACGGGAGCGGGCCTGCCGTGGTTCCTGAACCTGCCGGGCGAGAACCTGGGCGGGGTGTATTCGTCGAACGAGTACCTGACGCGTGCCAACCTGATGAAAGCTTACCGCTTCCCCGAATACGATACCCCGATCGCGCGCGGCAAGCGCGTCATCACCATCGGCGGCGGAAACACTGCCATGGATGCAGCCCGCACAGCCCTGCGGCTGGGTGCGGAAGAGTCGATCATCGTCTACCGGCGTTCGCGTGCTGAGATGCCTGCCCGGCAGGAGGAGATCCATCATGCCGAACAGGAAGGTGTGCAGTTCCACCTGCTGACTACGCCGCTGGCGTTCCACGGCGAAAACGGACGCGTGACTGCCCTCGAATGCCTGCGCAACGAGCTTGGCGAGCCGGACGCTTCCGGTCGCCGCCGCCCGGTGCCGGTGCCGGATTCCAATTTCAACATCGAAGCGGATGTGATGGTGATCGCCATTGGGCAGAGTCCCAGCCCGCTCATTTCCAAGACCACGCCGGGGCTGGCGGAAGGCAAGGGCGGTATTTTGCAGGTGGATGCAGCCACGATGAAGACATCCCGCGCAGGCGTTTTTGCAGGCGGCGATATCGTCACCGGCGGGGCAACGGTCATCCTGGCGATGGGTCAGGCCAAGGTGGCGGCTGCGGCGATCGATGCGTATTTGAATACGGGGGAATGGTAGGGGAAGTAAAACGTAATAAGTAAAACGTAAAGAGCAGAGGCACATCGACTCTGCTCTTTTGGATCCGTTATTGTTAATGCTCAGGTTGCTTTGGGGCGCAAGGCGAGGCCGATTTTTTGCCGTGTTGCGCTAATCCATTTTCGCACTGCCGGGAGGCGCAGTACAAGCAGGAGCGCCACTACCAACCCCCACAGCAGTGGCTTGACGATGTCTCCACTCAGGGTGAACAGGTCGCCCTTTT
>CAZRCR010000233.1:0-4607 GCA_964598615.1 uncultured Anaerolinea sp. | reverse complement strand
GGCCGCACCGACGATGGCGGCAGGACGGACTGTGCCGTCAGCACGCCGCGCCGCACGAGATACTGGGCCGTCTTGCGCCAATCCACGTTCTTGAAGTGCCGGTCGATCTGGCGGCCGCGCAGGGGGCCTTTTTCGGTCAGAAGGGCGGTCAGTCGTACTTCGGTATTCGTGTTTCGTGACTGGTCGCCTGATTTTGCGAACTCCGAATTACGAAGAACGAATAACGTGTCTGTCTGCTGCGCCAGGCCTGCCGGCAACATCAGCCCCAGCATTTCGGAGAGCGGAGCCAGGAAGTGGTCCGCCATCCAGCGTGCCAGGGCGGTCTGGGCCGGGGTGACGACCGGCTGCGGGTCCACCAGGTCGAGGACGGGCTTTGTCTCGGCGGTGGCGGCCACGGGCACCAGGTCCAGCACCACGCCCTGTACGGTCTGCTTGCCGAAGGGGACGGTCACCAGACAGCCGGTCCCGACCCGCCCGGCCAATTCGTCGGGCAGGTGATAGTCGAATTCCCCGTTCAGGCCGGGGACGTTGACTGCCACGCGTGCAAACATGGGATGATTATAAACGAACGCTGCCGGGCGCAGAGTATAATCGCCCCATGCTCGCTTCCCTGCGCAACCTGTTCAAACTGGCCCGGCATGACCGTCACCTGCACCCGCGGGCGGCGGTCGTTTACGTTACCGGGCAGTGCAACCTGAACTGCGCCTACTGTGAAGATTTCGGCGTGCGCCGCAATGATGTTACCTACCCGCCCCTGCCGCTCGAACAGGTCATGCAGGTGCTACGCGTTGTCCGCACCGGGATGGATGCGGTCATGCTGACCGGCGGCGAAACGCTCACCCATCCCGCCATCGACGAGATTGCAGAACGCGCCAAACGCGAGTTGAAATTCCGCGAGCTGACACTCATCTCGAACGGACTCCTGCTCCCCAAGCACGAAGCGACGCTGGCCGCGGTGGACCGGTTGATTATCAGCCTCGACTCGACCGACGCCGCAGCCTGGTCGCAGACCATCGGCATCTCCCCGGCCCAGGCCGGGTCCATCATCGAGAACGTGCGCCACTACGCCGGGGAACAGAAACGCTTCGGCTACCGCATGGTGATCAATGCCGTGCTGACGCCGGAAACACTGCCCACTGCCGACGCCCTGCTGGATTTTTGTTTCACCGCGGGCGGACACGCAGACTTTCCGGGCGGACACATAGGTCCGCCCCTACTTATTTCGTTCTCCCCGCAGTCATACAACAACTGGCCGCGCTACGAGCTGATGGTCTCGCCGGAGTACCGGGCTTTCCTCGAAAAACTGATGACTCTGAAGCGCCGCGGCGCACCGATCCTGGCCAGCATGGCGTACCTGCGGACCATGCGCGACCTGGCTCCCTACGATTGCTACCCCACGCTCATCCCGCGCGTTCTCGCCAACGGCGACCTGGTTTATCCCTGCCGCCCGTTCGAGAAAGCGGACAACGGTCAGGGCGGGCGGCCTGCCAACCTGCTGACGGTCCGTACCTGGGCCGAGGCCTGGCGGACGGCGGCCGCGACCTACGGTCAGCCGCCGCGTACCTGTCATTCGTGTTTCCAGCAGTGTTACACCGAGCCGTCGCTCATGCAGTCTCGTCCGCTGGCGGCGGCCTGGGAGTACCTGCGCTATCCCGCCGTGCGGCGGGGGAACCTGGCAACCTATGCGCCCGGATAATCCCGATTTGTCGTTGCGAGAAGCCGCGCAGCGGCGCCGAAGCAATCTCCCGAAAGGCGAGGAGATTGCTTCGCTCCCTACGGTCGCTCGCAACGACATTATTGTTATCGGCGGCGGCCTGGCCGGGTTGACAGCTGCCCTGCACCTGGCCGAGCGCGGACTGAAGCCGCTCGTGCTCGAAGCCGACCCGCTCCGTGTGGGCGGACGTCTCTCCGGCGGCGAGACGGTCGAAGTCAACGGTTGGAAGTTCCGGCTTGAGCACGGCGTGCACGGCATTTGGTCGCAGTACCGCAACCTGCAAACCATGCTGGCACGCCACAACCTGCGCCCGGTCTTCGTCCCGGCCCAGGAGGAACGCTGGTACTACCTTGACCGGGCCGGGTCGCGCGCGGCCAACGTGGGCAGTACCATCCGGCACTCTTTCATCCCGGCTCCTTTTCACTACTTACAGCTTTTCCTGCGCCCCGACTTCCTCATGGTGATGGATATCCGTGATCTGGTACTCATGTTCCATGTCTGGTCTCTGCTCATCATGGCTGTTGGGGTCGATCCATTCGCCGAGGAACAACCAATGGAGGGTTTGATGCTGGGCGATTACGTTGATACCTGGTCGCCTGCCCTGCGGGCCTTCTTCACCGGTCTGGCGCGCAACGGCTTGCCCGCCCATGCCCGCGAAATTCCCCTCTCCGGATTCCTGGCTTTCCTGCGTTTCTATACCATCCTGCGCCGCGATGCCTGGGCTTTCTCCTACCTGCCCGGCGACGGCGGCACGACGGTCACGGAACCGCTGGCGGAGCGCGTCCGCTCGCTCGGGGGGAGAATCCTGCTTGGGGAAAAGGTAGACCGGCTCGAGGTCCGCAACGGAGCATGGACCGTCCACTGCGGCGAAAAATCTTTCGCCGCCGATCAGGTCATTCTGGCGGTGGACGCGGCTGCAGCGCAGTCCATCCTGAAGAACAGCTTCGATGACGAACTCTATTTCCCCCGCAGCCTGCCGAATGCCATTGTGCGTCTGTGGTTCGACTGCCCGCCCAAACCCAGTCCCGAGGGCGGCATGTTCAGCGGTAATTTCATCATGCATAATTTTTTCTGGCTCGAACGCCTGTATGCCGACTACCGGACCTGGGCCAAGTCCACCGGCGGCAGTGCCCTCGAGGTGCATATCTACGGGCCGCAGGAAGCGCTCGATCTTCCGGACACGCTGCTGTTGACCCAGACGATCACCGACCTGTACCGGGCCTACCCCGAACTGCGCGGCCACCTTCTGTTCCAGCACTTGCAGCGCAATGCTGCCACCCACACCCTGCCGGAGGTCGGACCGAGGGACCGGCATCCCGGCATCCGGACGCGCTGGCCTGGCCTGTTCTGCGCCGGGGACTGGGTGCGCGACCCGCTCCCGGCTTTCTTCCTCGAACGCGCCTGTGCCACCGGCATCAAGGCTGCCAACGAGGTGCTGAATGCCCGCGGCCTGACCCCCTGGCCGCTGGTAGACTACCTGCCGCCCGAGCCGTTCGTGGGTTGGATCGAAAAGCGGATGGTGCAGGGCAGGGAACGAATGCGTGCCCGCAGGCAAAAGGGGAAGAAGCATGGATAGTCCCGCCCTGTTCGACGCCCCCATCCTTTCGACCATCCGGCGGCGTTTTTCCTGCCGGGTGTACGCCGAGCGTCCCATCGAGACTGCCAAACAGGAGGATTTGCAGGCCTTCGTCGAGGCGCTCCCGCCGGGGCCGTTCGGCAACCGTCCGCGCTTCCGACTGGCTGCTGCCAGTGAGGCAGACCGCGCCGCCCTGCGCGGCCTGCGGACGTACGGCTTCATCAAGGGTGCCACCGGGTTCATCCTTGGCGCCATGCGGGCCGGGGAAAAGGACCTCGAAGATTATGGTTACCTGATGGAAACCATTATCCTGCACGCCACGGACCTGGAACTGGGCACCTGTTGGCTGGGCGGCACCTTCACGAAGAGCGGTTTCGCCCGCCGCATCGATCTGCAAGCGGACGAGACCATGCCCGCGGTGACGTCGATCGGCGAGTTTATCGACCCGGCCCAATCCCGCCAGGGACTGGTGAGCGGCGCGGCGGATGCCGGTCGGCGCCTGCCGTGGGAGAGTCTGTTCTTCGACGGGGAGTTCGGTCGTCCGCTCGAGCAGGGATCTGCCGGGGCGTACGCCATGCCCCTCAGCATGGTACGCATCGCACCCTCGGCCTCCAACAAGCAGCCCTGGCGTGTGGTCAGGGACGGGGAACGCTGGCATTTTTACCTGCAACGCACCCCCGGCTATTACGCCGATCCCTTGAAGCGTGTCCTCGACCTGTGCGACCTGCAGCGGCTGGACATGGGAATCGCAATGTGCCACTTCGAGCTGACTGCCCGCCAGATGGATCTGCCCGGCCGCTGGGAAATCGAAGACCCGCGCCTGGCAACGACGCGGGCCGAGTATGTGGTTAGCTGGGTGAGGAAATAATATTGCAAACGAGCACAAAGTTACGCGGACAGAGTATCCGCTATACCTTCATCAATTAAATCATACCGAGGAATTCTATCTGCCACCCACTCTGCAACCTTGCCAAGCTCTTCTGAATTTAATTCTCGACCAAGCTTTTCTAGTGCGACATTTTGAAAGTCTTCTACTGAAAGCTGGTAAAGGATTTCACTCTTTTTCATAATAAACCTATTCCTTCACTTTTTGAAATTTATTTAATCTGTGATATTGAAGATAATCCTCTGAGATTTGATAATGTTTTGGTTTTCGTATTTTTTCTCCAGCAATCGATTCCAGAATATTGCGAATGCTCTTGCTTAGCTCCGGAGTTCTATCAGTAATTACAACTCGAAAATCATTTTGTAGTGAAAAATACCCGTCATCAAAAAGTTTATCGTACACATATGATAAGCATAAACCATTTGCCGGAT